>JAZSKK010000140.1:0-8585 GCA_045534795.1 Clostridia bacterium
ATGTCAACTTTAAAAATACTCCTATAGCTTCTATGATAAAAAAAGAAATCAACGTGCCTGTATATTTAGGAAATGATGCAGATTGTGCTGCGCTTGGAGAAGCTTGTGCCGGTGCAACAAAGGATGTTGATAAGTCCATAATGGTTACTATAGGTACAGGTATCGGCGGAGGCATAATTATAAATAAAAGTATATATAACGGCTTTAATTGTTGTGGCGGCGAGTTTGGACACATGGTTATTGTACATGGCGGAGAGCCGTGTAGTTGTGGCAGAAGAGGATGCTGGGAGGCATACGGTTCTGCAACAGCTCTGATAAAACAGACCAAAGCTGCAATTAGGGCAAACCCTGACAGTATATTGGCAAAGCTGGTTGTCGGTGATTTGTCAAAGGTCGATGGCAAAACAGCCTTTGACGCCATGCGTGAAGGATGCGTGGTAGGTAAGGCAGTTGTGGATAAATATATCGAATATTTTTCAGCAGGTATTATAAATATTATTAACATATTTCAGCCTGAAAAGGTAGTTATTGGCGGCGGTGTTTCCAAGGAGGGAAAACCTTTGATTGATGCCATAATGAAGTATGTTTCTGCAGAAAGATATGGTGAAAACAGCGGACTTCCAAAGACAACAATACACACTGCGGTATTAGACAATGATGCAGGTGTAATCGGTGCGGCAGCACTTGGAGTTTAATCTTTAATTTTGAGAGGAGAAGACCTATTGGATAATTCATCTGTTAGAAATATTTTAACTAATATTTTAAGTGAGGATTTGATTTTTGAAAATGAGCCTATGAGCCGCCATATCACATTTCGTGCGGGCGGTAATGCCGGTTTTTTTGTAACACCCTGTACACAACAACAGATTGTGGACCTTGTCACTGAGCTTAAGGATGTTCCACATATATTTATGGGTAACGGGTCAAATCTGTTATTTACAGACGGCGGATATGATGGTGTTGTTATACAAATTGGCAACAGGTTTGCGGATATCCGTACAGATGGCAACGATATTATTGCCCAAAGTGGTGCGTTGCTTTCCAAAATATCAAATGTTGCCTATGCAAATGGTTTGGGAGGCTTTGAATTTGCTTCAGGCATACCTGGTTCATTAGGCGGAGCGGTTGCGATGAATGCAGGTGCATACGGCAGGGAAATGAAGGATGTTGTAACTTTAAGTACCTGCGTAGGCGAAAGCGGTAATATTTTGGAAATTGAAAATCACGAATTTTCATACAGACACAGCATTTTCAGTAACAGAAATCTTTTGGTATTGAAAACGGTTATTCATCTTGAGCCAAGGGATAAAGATGAAATTAAGGCGGAAATGAATGAGCTTAACAAACGCAGACGTGATAAGCAACCATTGGAATACCCAAGTGCCGGCAGTACCTTTAAAAGACCGGAGGGATATTTTGCAGGTAAGCTTATAGAGGATGCAGGATTAAAGGGATACCGTGTAGGCGGAGCAATGGTTTCGGAAAAACACGCAGGCTTTGTGATAAACTATGACAATGCTACGGCAAGTGATATTTTAAATCTTATGGAACACATAAAAAAAGAGGTTTATATGAGGTTTGGTGTTGAATTAGAGCCAGAGGTTAAGATAGTAGGAAAGGATTAAGATTATGCGTTTTGTAATTATAACCGGGTTATCCGGAGCAGGAAAAACACATGCACTCAGGTGCCTGGAGGATTTTGGCTATTATTGTATTGATAATATGCCTCCTGTACTTATACCCAAATTTGCGGAGCTTTGCAATAATTCTCAGGGTAAGCTCGATAAAATTGCTGTTGTAAGTGATATCAGGAGCGGCGATATGTTCAGTCAGCTTTTTGATGCACTTAATGAAATAAAAAACAACGGCTATACTTATGAAATTTTATTCCTTGATGCAGATGACCAGGCGTTGATTAAGAGATATAAGGAAACAAGGCGTAGTCACCCTCTTTCCATAAAGGGCAGACTTGCAGACGCAATAGCCTTGGAAAGAAGATTGCTGGAAACTGTCTATGCCTATGCGGACAATATAATTAATACAACAAATCTTACGCAAAAACAGTGCAGGGCAAAGCTTTCTGCTATATTTGAGGGCGATGAAACTGCTCCAATCAGCATAAATGTACTTTCCTTTGGGTTTAAATACGGTATTCCTGTAGATGCGGATATGGTTTTTGACGCAAGGTTTTTGCCAAATCCGTACTATGTTGATGAGCTTAAGGAACACAGCGGGTTGGAAAGCTGTGTGGCAGATTATGTGATGAATTTTGAACAAAGCCGTAAGTTTTTAGATATGATAACACAGATGATGGATTTCCTTTTACCGCAATTTATGGAAGAAGGAAAAAGAAATCTTGTTATAGCTATTGGCTGTACCGGCGGTAAGCATCGTTCCGTTACACTTGCTGAGGCACTTTATAAGCATTTTAAGGAAAATGATAATTTTGTATCAGTTATACATCGTGATTACAAAAAAGATAGCCTTTAGGAGAGATTGATATGATAAAAAACAGCAATCCTAAAATAGTGGTTGTGGGCGGTGGAACAGGGCTTTCCACAATGCTTAGAGGTCTTAAAAAATATACCGATAACATCACTGCAATTGTAACTGTTGCAGATGACGGAGGAGGAAGTGGAGCATTGCGTGACGACCTTGGTATGTTACCGCCAGGGGACATTCGTAACTGTATCCTTGCCCTTGCTGAAACAGAGCCATTGATGGAAAGATTATTAAGATACAGATTTTCCGAGGGTAGCTTGTCAGGACAAAGCTTTGGAAACCTGTTTCTTGCAGCTATGAATGGTATATGCGGTAATTTTGAAAAGGCTGTTAAAAATGTCAGTGATGTACTGAAGGTACGTGGCACTGTTTTGCCCGTTACTCTGGAGGATGTTCACATAAATGCCCGACTTTGTGACGGAAGTGTCATAGAGGGTGAATGTAATATTCCCAATGGTCTTAAGCTTGGTGACAAGCGTATTGAAAAAATAGAGCTTGTGCCTGAAAATGCGGTGATATTGCCTGATGCTGAAAAGGCAATAAAAGAGGCGGATTTGATTATTTTAGGGCCTGGAAGTGTGTACACAAGTGTTATACCTAACCTTATAGTAAAGGGTGTAACAGAGGCTATTATGCAGGCTTCTGCAAAAGTAGTGTATGTGTGTAATATAATGACTCAACCTGGCGAAAGTGACAAGATGACGGCGTTTGACCATGTAAGGGCAATATATAATCATTCCTGTGAAAATATAATAGACGTGTGTGTTGTAAATGTTCAGGAACTCAGCGATGAGATGAAAGAAAATTATAATATTGAAAATTCGGAAACTGTCTATGTTGATGAAGAGGAATTTGTCAAAAATAAAATAAAGCTTATCAAAGGGAATTTTATATGTATCAATGATAATAATTATGTCAGACATGATTATGAAGAATTGGCAAAGGTAATAGTTGAACAATGTTTTTAAAAAAAGCTTTGACAAAATAGGATTATTTTGTCAAAGCTTTCTTGTTTTATTATCTGAACCAAATTATTGCTTATTGTGTTATTGTATATAATATTGCACCTATTTGCTGTGCCTCGGCTTCGGTGGCATCATCTGTTGCTGTGTAGCAATATACATATATATACTCATCGCCAATTATATTTGCAACAAGCATATCAAGCTTGTTATCTGAGCTTTCGTCACTGACAAAATAGTGTGCAATAAGCACGTCCATACCGTTAAAGGATGTTTTGTTAAATTTTGTACATTGTCCTATCTGGCTCATCTGTTCGTCCCATTCTTCCTTGGTGTCTATAGAGGCAATATTTTCATCCCATGGAATGGGGGTAATCTGAACGTTTACAGATTTGTCATCATTGTAAATATAAAAATCACATAGTTTACCGCTTAGGTCCACATTATATTTTGGATTGTAGCTAAGCTTATAGCCGTATTTTGAATTAAATTCATACAGACCCTGATTACCAAATGGTGCAATAGTACCACCATTTTCCACTTTTTGAGGAATAACCACATTTTCATTTTTATCCCACACAAAAATGTTAAGGTATAAAACTAAAATAATGGGAATTAAAAGGGCAATTATTCCAACAATTATCCAAAGGTGTTTTTTATCCATAATAACCTCCAACTTATGCTATTGTATATTGAAAGCACTCACAGTGAAGTTTTGTTCCCACATCAACTCCTGGGGGCAATAGTGCTATGGCTACAAATATTTCGGCACCATTATCAATATTTTTTAGGGTAGCATATTCTCCTTCAATCTTGAACACAATATAATCCTGAGGCTCCATAAATAATCCTCCAAAAATTTAATAATATAATTATACATTAAAAATTATGAAAATTCAATTAAATTTATTGAAATTATTTATAATGTGTTTTATAATTAATTTAATATAAAAATGGTCGGTGATTTTATGAAAGTATTATTTATTGTAAATCCGTGTTCAGGACGCGGCAAATTGAAAAATGAGTTGTTAGATATTTTGTCGTTTTTTTGCAAAAAGGGATACGAGGTTACTACGCATATTACCACAAAGCAGGGTAATGCCACAGAGGTTGCACGTAATGCAAAGAGTAAAGGCTATGACCTATTGGTATGTTGCGGTGGGGACGGTACTTTAAATGAGGTTGTTACAGGTATGATACGTGGTAATTGTGACATTCCTCTTGGCTATATTCCTGCAGGTACTACCAATGACTTTGCAAGGACTCTTGGGATAGAAACGGATATGCAGGAGGCAGCCAAAGCAATTATAAGAGGCAGTAATGATATTAAGGTTGATATTGGTAAATTTTCTACAAACAGGTATTTTACCTATATTGCATCATTTGGTCTTTTTACATCTGTATCATACAAAACCCAGCAGACGGCAAAAAATGCTTTGGGGCATATTGCATATATATTCGAGGGTATTGCTAATATGGGAAATATAGAGGATTATAGAATTTCATACGAAGCAGATGGCAAAAAATTTGAGGGAGATTATATATATGGTGGTATAACAAATTCTACATCAATAGCAGGTATATTTAAGTATGACCATAAAATTGTGGACCTAAATGACGGGTTATTTGAAGTATTGATGATTAAAAAGCCTAAAAATCCCAACGAATTTGTTAAAATAATAGCAGGTATTACAACAGGAGACCTTTCTGATACAAGTGTTTTTGACTTTTGCAAAGCATCACAAATTACATTTAATATGCCTGAGGGTGTAACCTGGACCCTTGACGGAGAGCCTGCAAAGGGTAGAACAAAGGTTGTTATTGAAAATTTGCCAGGAAAAATAAATATTATATCATAAAAAGATGCTCATTCTTTTGAATGAGCATCTTTTGTGTTAAAATAATGTTGTTTGGTCTTCCTTTACAAAGCATCCTGCGGAAGGAATTTTCTTTGCTCTGTAATATGATATATTTTCTGTATTAAACTTTTCTGCCGGCATTACGGATTTTAGAGTTGCAGATTTTTTAAGTGTCATTACGGAAATTCCCTGGGAACTTCTTGTGGTCTTAAGTGACACAAGCTCTGAATTGAATGCCATAACCTTATCAATACTTGAAATTGCTACCAAATCTCGCTCTTCCTCAAGCTGTATAACTGCTATGATTTTAGAATTTGAAGCAAAGGCATTAGTAAGTCTTTTGCGGTTGGTCTTTGTTTCATACCCTGCAAGAGGGGTTTTGGTCATCTTGCCGTTTTCAAAGCAGAATAGCATATTGCCTTTATAATCCTTGGTTATTGCAATACCCACTACCTTTTCATCACTTTCCATTTTGAGTAAGGTAGGCAGATATTCACCAAGCTGGCTTGCTTTTCCGTCAGGAATATCACTTACTTTAGACTTGTATGCATTGCATTTGTCGGTAAATACCACTATTTCTGCAATATTTTCAGTTTCCTGTTCAAGGACTATCTCATCGCCTTCTTTAAGTCTTTGTTCACCTGATGTACGTAGAGAAACCAAGGAAATCTTTTTAAGATAACCATCCTTTGAAAGGAATAGTCTTAGGTTATAGTTTTCAACTGTTTCCTCTTCCTGATACTCTTCAATCTCATCATTTCCTATTATCAGGGTTTTTCTGTCCTTGCCGTATTTTTTACTTATTTCCTTAAGCTGGTCTATGATGACATCTTTAATTTTTTCTTCATCACCATGTATTGCACGAAGTCTTGCAATTTCATCAATCAGGTCCTCAATGTCCTGAGTACGCTTAAGGATATATTCCTTGTTAAGATTACGCAACTTGATTTCCGCAACAAATTCCGCCTGTACATCGTCAATGCCAAAGCCTGACATAAGGTTAGGGATAACCATTTCCTCTTCTTCAGTTTCACGGATAATCTTTATTGCTTTGTCAATATCAAGCAATATCTTTTCAAGACCTTCCAAAAGGTGTAGTCTTTCGGATTTTTTATTAATATCAAATGCCAACTGTCTTTTGATGCAATTTACACGGAATTTTGACCATTCTGAAAGTATTTCGCGAATACCCATAACCTTAGGTGTACTTCCTATGAGGATGTTAAAGTTACATCCAAAGCTGTCCATAAGTGTAGTCATCTTAAACAGTTTTTGCATTAATTTGTCAGGGTCTGTACCGCGTTTTAGGTCAATTGTGATTTTAAGACCGTTTTTGTCTGTTTCGTCACGGATGTCGGTTATTTTCTTTATCTTATTAGCCTTAATAAGCTCGATAATTTTAGCCAGTATAATATCTGATTTTGTTGTATATGGAATTTCCAAAATATCTATACAGTTATTCTTTTTGTCATATACGTATTTGGAACGGATTTTAAAGCTTCCTCGACCTGTTTCGTATATGCTCTTCATCTGTGCCTCGTCATAAATTATCTCGCCACCTGTGGAAAAATCAGGTGCAAGCAGGGTTTTGGAAATATTGCACTTTTCATTCTTCAAAAATGCAATAGTAGTGGCACAAATTTCCTTAAGGTTAAAGCTGCAGATGTTTGATGCCATACCTACCGCTATACCCATATTAGGGTTGACAAGAATATTCGGAAACTTGGTAGGCAATAATACAGGCTCTTTTAAAGTGTTGTCATAGTTGTCAACAAAGTCAACTGTATCCTTGTCTATATCGCTGAATATTTCATTACAAATTGATGCAAGCTTTGCCTCGGTATAACGTGGCGCAGCGTATGCCATATCTGAATAGTGTTTACCAAAGCTACCCTTACTTTCCACCAATGGGTGCAAAAGTGCTTCGTGACCTTCGGTAAGACGAACCATAGTTTCGTATATAGCCGCATCACCGTGAGGGTTAAGCTTCATTGTTTGTCCGGCAATATTTGCAGATTTAATAGTTTTGCCGTTTAAAAGCCCCATCTTGTACATGGTGTATAAAAGCTTTCTGTGTGACGGTTTTAAACCATCAATTTCGGGTATGGCACGGGAAACTATAACGCTCATTGCATAGGGCATATAGTTTTTTTCAAGAGTATCTGTAATTGCCTGATCTACAAAATTCACTTTAATTCATCCACCTTATCACATTTTTCCCATGGAAATTCTACATCTGTTCTGCCAAAATGACCGTAAGCAGATGTGTTTTTGTATATTGGGTTTTTAAGCCCCAAATTTTCAATAATAGCAGCAGGACGCAAGTCAAATACCTTTTTAACTCTGTTTTCAATTTCTTCTACAGGGATTTTTTCTGTGCCAAAGGTATCGATTAAAATACTTACAGGGTTTGCAACGCCGATTGCGTATGCAAGCTGAATTTCACATTTATCAGCCAAGCCTGCAGCAACAATATTTTTTGCCACATAGCGTGCAGCGTATGCGGCAGAACGGTCAACCTTTGTGGGGTCTTTGCCTGAAAAGGCACCGCCGCCGTGTTTTGCATAACCGCCGTATGTGTCAACAATAATCTTTCTGCCTGTTAAACCGCTGTCGCCGTTTGGACCGCCTATGACGAATTTGCCTGTTGGATTAACAAAAATCTTTGTGTTTTCGTCAAGAAGCTCCTCGGGAACAATAGGCTTTATAACATTTTCGATAATGTCTTTTTCAATCTGTTCGTGGGTAACATCTTCGCTGTGTTGTGATGATACAACTACTGCATCAACACGTACAGGCTTGTCATTATCGTATTCAACAGTAACCTGTGTTTTGCCGTCAGGACGAAGATAGCCTAATATACCCTGCTTTCTTACGTCTGTAAGTCTTTTTGCCATCTTATGAGCCAA
The DNA here is from genome assembly GCA_045534795.1 of Clostridia bacterium. Lineage (GTDB taxonomy): Bacteria > Bacillota > Clostridia > Monoglobales > Firm-18 > CAZNKU01. The sequence continues at coordinate 8,233 of JAZSKK010000140.1, forward strand.
CGAAATAGGCATAGGCATAAGCTCAGGTGTTTCGTTACAAGCAAAGCCGAACATCATACCCTGGTCACCTGCACCTGTATCAAATTTGTTTGTATCGCCTTTTTTAGCCTCCAGTGATTTATCAACGCCCAATGCAATATCTGCAGATTGTTCGTCGATTGCAGATATAACTGCACAGGTATCACAGTCAAAACCGTATTTTGCTCTGTCATAGCCAATTTCACGTATTGTTTCACGCACAATTTTTTGAATGTCTATGTAACATTCTGTGGAAATTTCACCCATAATAAGCACAAGTCCTGTTGTGCAGGCAGTTTCACACGCAACGCGTGCATTTTTATCCTGTGCAAGTA
>JAZSKK010000073.1:0-4554 GCA_045534795.1 Clostridia bacterium
AGGAGGTAATGTATAATGTTTAATTTGAGAGAATTTATAAAAAAAGGTTTGATGAATGCAGTTGGGAAGATGGCGGACTATCAGGTAATACTTAATTCCGTAGGCTGGCACGAAAAAGGCGTATTGACGGAAGAGGATTTAGCGGAAATCAATACTGCTATCGAGGGACAGTATGCGGTTGAAGAACCTGTTACAGAAGAAGGCGAGGTTGTAGCTGATGCTTAAAATGTTAATCGGTTGCAAGGAAGTAAATAAAGACGGAATGATATTAAAAATGGACGTTGCTCCGTTTTTAAAAGACAGCCGTACTTACGTTCCTGTTAGATTTGTAGCTGAAGGAATGGGCTACAATGTTGATTGGAACGAAAAGGAGCAATCTGTAACCATATACGGCAGAAGAAAGTATTTTGACACAATGGATGACGCAGCATTTGATTGGGCTATGCACTTTAATGCTATGTCTATTGCTATCTTCAAAGAAATGGGCGGTATTATCTACAAAGATGATAAAGGCTATTATTGGGGTGGCGTAAAAATAGGCAAGGACAAAGAGGTATATTGGGGTGCTAACGAGGTTCATAAGGGCGTTGCCTTTATACATTCCCATAGTGGCGGTAAGCATTGGAGTACAAAATCAATGTCGTATGCTGATTTTTCTGTATCCAAAAAGTTTAACAGACCTTTGTATATGGTAGACAGTGGCGGTCAGCTTTGGGTATATGACCCTAAAGAGGACAAGCCTAAGCAGAAATTTATAAAAGAAGGTGCTGCCTGCGATGCACGTTGGATGGATATTGAAGAAAACTCAAAGAAAATGAACGAGTATTTTGCAACAGGTTATCACGATTTAGAAGAGTTTGAATTTGGTTACAAGGCAGATTATTATAACAAGCTATTTATGAAAGGCTTACATTATTTAGAAGAAAGGGCGGAATAAAAAATGGAAATCACAATGGGTAAAATTCAATTAACATTATCGGTTATAGGAGGAATAATTATGGCGGCTTTGGGTGGATGCGACACATTGCTTATGGTGTTAATCGGCTTTGTTGCCGTAGATTACATATCCGGTATATTATTGGCAATTAAAAACGGTACATTAAACAGTAAAAAAGGCTTTTTGGGTCTTGCAAAGAAGGGCGTAATATTCCTTGTAGTGTTTTTGGCACAGTTATTGGATAATGCAACAGGCTTGGGGGCAATACGCTCAATGACGGTGTTATTTTACATATCAAACGAGGGCATATCAATATTAGAGAATTTAGGTAAGCTTGACATTAAATATCCGCAGAAGTTAAAGGACATATTGGAGCAGTTGGAGGATAAAGATGGACATACAAAGGATACCGAATCAGATAATAAATGAACCGTTACAGGCTCTTAAACTATCCAAAGTAGATAGTATTGCGTTGCACCACATGGCAACGGATGCAGATGTTAAGGAAATTGAAAGGATGCACGTCAACAAAGGTTGGCGTGCTATCGGATATAACTTTTGGGTAGGCTTTGACGGAACTGTTTACCAGGGCAGAGGATTTAATTTAGGTGCAGGGGTGGAATACCAAAACGAGCATATTATATCAATAGGCTTTCAGGGGGATTATCATTCAAAGGAACGTGCAATGCCTGATGCACAGTTTAATGCAGGTATAGATATAATCCAATACGTTTTGGAAAAAGTGCCGACCATACGGAAGACAGGCGGACACAAAGACTTTATGGCAACAGCTTGTCCGGGGCAATATTTTCCGTTAGAGGAAATGATATCATTAAAGAAAAGAGGTGTTGAAACAATGAAGTATTACGATACAGTAGATGCTTGTCCTGAATGGGCGAGACCTTACGTGCAAAAAGCACTTGATAAAGGATATATAAAAGGCGATGACCAGGGCAGATTAGGACTTACTGATGACCGCATATGGTCTTTGGTTGTAAGTATGAGGATTAATGGAATAATGGAATAACAATGGGGAGCTTATGCTCCCCTATTTTTACATATATCTATACATCTTTTTATTATTTCGTCAATGTCCATATTTTTTGATGTTATATAGTCTGCACCTAATTTGTACATTGTATGTAAGTAAAAGTTTGTAGGGCAAGCAGTTAAGGCAACTACCTTTGGCCGTGTATCGCATGCAAAATTATGCAAATGTTTCATAACTCCTATTCCGTCTAAATGGGGCATGACATTATCTAAAAGAATGATATCTGGTTTTCTTTCCCTTATCTGTTCCAATGCTGTTATGCCATCGAGTGCGGCACCACAAAATTCTACTTCATCCACCATAGCACTATAATCTCTTACAAGCAAGCAAAACTCTCTGTTATCGTCTATTACCATCAATTTTATTTTATCCATAAAAACAACTCTTTTCGCTAAAATTCGACCTTTTTATTATATTTGATACTTTGGGTTGTGTCTACGGAATGTATTACGAATTGCGTGTATCCAAATTTAAAAACAAAATATGACGCTGACAAAAATAAAAAGGCTCGCTAAAGTAGCGAGCCAATGCTGCCTATAAAATTAATTTATCTCCCGTTCCCATGTTTATCACTCCTCGTGATTATTCTAATACATATTTATGAATTTGTCAACAAAAAAATGATTATTATCGTTCACATTCAACGATAGTGCCTGGTTTTTTGCTGCCTTTACGTCTATTAGCGTTGTATTCCGCATGTTGTTTCTGCTCCCTAGCACGCCAAATACAATAGAGTTCGGCAATATTAGTATACAACTTTGATTCGGCAGGGTCAGAGTCCTTTGCTATGTAATAATACATCACAAAGCACATTTCAAGAAAGGTGGGATAGATTGATTGATATATAACACTTTCGTCGGCTGTGTTATGTGTAAAAGACATAGCAAAATATTCTGCGTTGTTTAAAGTTTGGACAATGTAGGTTTTAAAAAAATCGTTAATTATTTCCTGAGGATTGACAGATAATTTCACTACCGGTTCTGTTGAGTCTTTGTTTTTTTCTATGTGCTTTTTATAGCCTTTTATATCAATGTTATGGGAAGAACTTAACTTGATTATTGCATCAACAAATTTTTCATTGTTAGGCAATTCTCGAAATTTTTTTATTTCGTCTTTGTTGTATATATCGTTTAATTCATATATATCAAATTCCCTTAACTCAATTTTCTTTCTTTTCGGTTCTATCATTTGAGTTATTCCACATTGTTCAAAAACCCTTTTAACAAAAGAATATCTAGATAAAATATTATCTTTATAGTAATTTGACAATTCTATAGCTTTTTCCACTCGAGAAAATTCTACTTCTCTTATACGTTTTGAAGAAGAAAGATAATACTGCCACACAGCAACTATAGTACCTGCTATCACAAAAACAGAGGATACGATTTGAGAACAATAAAGCGTAAGTTCTATGCCACTTGTTTCTTGAATTATTAATGGCAATTTTAAAATATACTGGGGTAGAAAAATAGCTATAAGAGCCAATGCCATAAATATAAATGAGAATATTAATCTATGTTTATTTATGAATTTTAAAAATTTTTTTCGAATGTCCATTAAATTTTCATCTCCTTTCTTACATTATATCTTTTTTTTCGACAAATGTAAAGGGGTGATAAATACAATTTGTTCTATGCACCAAAGTGAGGAACAAATGTCCCCCAACTTTTCTGTATATCCTTATGTATTAAGGAAGAAATGCGGATTATATTACGCAGATGCCGTTTGTAAGTTCTTCAAGATGCTTAACATCTATCTTGTTTTGGTTAAATTTTTCTATAAGCTCTTTAACCTTTTCTTCGTCATCAGATATTCCAAGCACATAGTCAATTAACCTATATTCTTGTATTGCACCGATACCATACATTATGGTTGTTATCCCTTTTGCTTCTATTTTTGTTTCAATAAGAAAATACAAAGTATCATTTGAAAGCAAATCCGACACCGTTACATTCATACGAACTGCAAGCAAATCCAACGTGTCCAAAGTTAAATTTGTTCTGCAGCGTTCGATTAAACTTAATGTCTCTCGGCTGATTCCGCATTCCTCCGCAAATTCAAATTGATTCAAGTTATATTTTTCTCTATAGTCCTTTAACTTTTTTGCGATTATGTCCCGTCCTGTTGTCATTCTAAAACTCCTTTTCACTATTTACATAAATAATGTATAAGAATTTGTCGAAATGAGCAACGAAATATAATACGCAGAAATTTTGACTACATTTTGACTACGCTTTTCGGGTTTTTGCGTTCCGCTTTGTTCCTTTTTATTCCCTCAAAAAACATAGAAAAAACCTTGTAAATACTGAATTTTGCAGTAAATACAAGGTTAAAACTTTTGGCGGAGAGAGAGGGATTCGAACCCTCGAAACGCTATTACCGTCTACACGAGTTCCAGTCGTGCGCCTTCGACCAGCTCAGCCATCTCTCCACAACATTGATATTATACCAAAAAAAACTCCCCAATGCAAGAGTTATTTTAAAGAAAAACCTTTTTTATTGACAAAAATGTATAATATGTGTAAAATTAGATTAAAAGGAAGTGATTGTATTATGGGAAATGCCG
>JAZSKK010000107.1:0-12918 GCA_045534795.1 Clostridia bacterium
GTTGAAACACCAAGCAAAACAGAAAATTTAAAGTGTAAGCATCCGTATTCTTCAAGCAATGGCTTTGCCTCTGCCTCAAAAGAAGGATAATATACACCGTCTATGGTTCTTGCCTTGCCCTTTGCATATGTTTTACCACCCATATCCTCGTGACTTGGTCTTGGGTGTGAATGATAACTTATTTCGTATCCGTCAGCTCCAAAATCTTCGCCTATTTGGTCTGCGGTGTTTTGGTTGCATTGTTTTATACCCCAAAGGATATTTTGCCTTATAGCAGAATCTAACCGCCTTGAATAGCCTGTTGCATAATCAACTGTACGGATACCACTGTCAGCCAATGCTTTTAATGCACTCCGCATAGCTGACTTATAATCTGTAACGCCCGTTTGCACTTTTGTAACGGCATAATCAATAACTTTTGTATATGTTTCTGAAAGTGATGTTGCAACCTTGCCGTTATTTGCCTCAAATAAAGGTGCAATGTTGCCGCCCTTGTCAAATATAGCAAATGCAGTATGTTGTGTAATGTTTTTATATTCATCTACCGTCTGCTTTGCAAGGGACTTAACATATCTTTGCAATTTGGTATTGTCCTCATAGGGAATAAAAGCTTTACCTTTAGCCTTATAAAAAGGCTCTGCATAGCTATAATTTTCTTTTGCCACAACATCAAATATTTCGTATATTTCAGCAATATTCTTTTCACTTGCCTTTGCAAGCTTGTTGGCAATATCATCTACATTAGAGCCATATCTGTACATCTGTTGTATTTTATGTACATCAGAGGGGCGGAGTTCGCCTATTTCCTTAATGACACCGCCTATACTTTCAAGATATTCTGCATTTATAGAATTAAGCCTTTGGTATATTCTTTCAGGCAATAATTCCAACTGATTTTCATTGAGCATATTACTCACTCATTCCTAAAAGAGTTCGCATATTTGGTTCTTTGGCAGATATTTCATCAACCTTAGCTTGAGCATCATTCAAATCTTCCCCTGTCTGCCATACTCGTAATTCTGCTACACTTCTTCCGCCTATGCTTTGTAAATCTTTCATCTGTAGCCAGGTTTCCGTTGGGCTTTCAATCATAGCAAAGGACCAATCGTATTTTATATCATATTTGCCCGGAGGTGTAAGATTATAATAATTCGCAAGTACATCGCAAGCATAAATATAATCTTCAACACCTTTTTCAATCGCATCCCTTATATCACTTACTAAATCAAATGTATCTTCATTAGCGACCCTTATTTCAGTTGCAGTTGCACCGTGTGTTGCAGGCGCAGACAATATGCCCTTACTTGTACCAACCTGTTTTTCAAGTAACTCAAATAAATTAATAAGTCTTGCATAAAATGCACTATCACGTATGGCGGGGTCGAAGATGTTAAAAAGTTCGCCATCCGTAGAATGACCTTTTATAAATAATTTGCTTTTAAGTATCGGTTTGCCTGTTTTTGGGTCTTTATCCAATGTCCTGTCGTCAACTTGAAGACGTACCTCTTTGAGTTTGTATTCATCGCGGATTTGCTCAAGACATTTCCTTATATCGCCTATTGTTTCCTGGCATCCGTAAGTTATAGGAACTCCATACTCATCACTGCTTTTACGATTGTCAACAGGGGATTTTATAAAACCAAACAAAACCCTATCAACATTTGAAATAGCCATATCCGGAATATCTTTCCATTCATCTACTATTGCAATACCACCGCTTGCATTGGTAACTTTGTTGGTTATGTATAAGGTATTGCCCTCAACCGCATAATTAGTAAAACGGTAATACAGATTGTTGTTTACAACTGTACTATCCGCAAGAACAGTAGCATTTGTTATCTTATCGCCTTTACGGCCGTTAATCAAAAGCCTGTTTTGTTTCACGGTATTAAACAATATTTGCCCATCTTGTACATAAGGCACCAATAAACAACCACCCACACCTAATGATGCAGCAGTTATTTTCTTAATTTTATTCCACACATCCTGTAATGCATCGTTTAACAACTCTGCTCTTTTGTTGTCTGCAGGTATTTCAACGGTACTGTCAGCCGTTGCCTTTGTAGCAAGTCTGTTGGAAAATATCGCATTAAAATTAATTTTGGATATGTCTGTATATTCATCAGCATACTTCTGATTTTCTGCCTGTTGCCTGTCGCTTGTAGAAGTTTTATTTGTACCAAACAACTTTTTTATCCAATTCCATATCTGTTCAAACATTACGTTACCACCTCTCAAAATAACTCAAATTATATTCAAAGCTGTATTCAGCAGCATCTATAATATCGTTGTTAAAAGTTCCATCATCAAGTCTTTCATCATCGAATGAATCCTCAACCCATACCGCCTCTGAAAGTGCCTTTATAAGTTCTTCGCATTCGCCTTCTACAAATCTAACACGGTCACTTGCAAGGAGCAAATTCATTATTCGTATTCTGTCAATAATTGGTTTCTTTAAACTGTTATAAACATTGTGATGAGTTTTTGCGGCAATAGAATTTTTATATGTTTGCTCGGCACTATCAGGATAAATACCAAAAAGGTAAGGATATTCCGAATAAAATTCACTTATCTTCCTTGTACACCACTTAACAACATCTTCGGCTTTTGTGCCTGTTGCTTTTCTGCAATCTTCTTTCAAAAAATACAAGCAAGCATCAGAACCTATACCGCTCAAAACAGCAGCATGCCCAGATTTGTTTCCACCAAAGTCTATACCTATGTTTAAATCATGTAGACTTGGAAGGTCTGCCTTTTTTACTTTGTATCGTTTTGGGTTATCGGCAAGTAATGGATATATAAGACCTTCTGCAATACATCTGTCACCCTTAATATCTCGCTTGTACCACACTGATTGTTTATCGTATGTACTCAATATCTCTTTGAGCTTTTTATCATCAACAGACAAATTATTAGCTATAGTAAAATGTCCATAATTATAACCATATTTTATATTTTTCTTCTGTTTTTCCTCGTGAAACGAAAGAATATCAACGTAATACCAATGCTTGGGCGCCTTAGGGTTTAAATCGTGAAATATTTTTCTGTCCCTACTCGACAATGTACGGTCAAACACTTCTTTAATAAAGTTTTGATGACATTCATTCGCCTCTGTAATATAAGCCATGCCGTATGTATTACCCTTGATATACTTTTCATCACCTTTTTTTCCACCGCCGGAAATAAGGATAATTTTTTCGCCTGTTCTTGTCTGAACATATAAACAAGCTCTGTCTTTATATTTACCTTCTCTGCACCTGCCCTCAAAGTAATTTGACAATCCGTAACCATCACAGTCGACAATATTTAGTCTTGCTGTTGTCTGTGAAACTCCGGCAATAAGGTGTAACTTATTGGGATGCGTTTCCAATGCCATGCAAAACGCTAATGTCTGTACAACGTTTTTTCCCCCACGTTTACCGCCTTCCGCAATATTAAACCAACAATGCAATGTATTTTTTAAATAGTCTGCTTGACTTTGTGTAAATGGTGCAAGTTTATTCATTATCTTCAAAATCCTCTATGTTACGATTTGGCATTGGTTTATTTATTAAATCAGCAAGTGAGTTTATATTTTCATTAACAGTAGCAGTATCATAAGATTGTGATTTTTCCCCTGTAAGTTCGTGCAATCTATCAAACGCATTATGATTTCCGTATATAGCAGCTCTTGTTAACCCTAAAACAACTAATGTTTTGTTGTCAGGATTTTCTATTCCAAACAAACGAGCAATATTAATCAATTCTTCATTTTTATTTTCGGCAGATAATATAGTGTCAGCCAATTCTCGGAAAGCCTTTTTCTCACGTCTTACTTCACCTGATTTTTTTCCACCTTTTGATTGGATTTTTCTCTGTTCGCTCTCTGTTCGTTCGTTAAAAGGTATCAAATTCTTCTCATTTGCCACTCTTCCCACCTCTCTGTTTGGGTTTCTTTAATCTGTATTCAAATCCAAAGCCATTACACTTTGAACACTCGTCTTTAAAATCATTTTGCCTTTGCAGTATGTAACCAAGCATCCTGTAATCATCGGCACATCTTCTGCAAAGACATCTTATATCTTTCATATCATCACCTTTTTGGGTATAAAATAAGCACCTACCATTTAAAGTAAGTGCTTATTTGGTATGCTCAACCCCGTACGCTTTAAGGGAAAGTTGAGCAATATGTTGTGAAGAAAAATATATTGTACGGAGGAATATACTTTTCACGTTATCATATTAACACATAAAAAGTATGAAAAAGTATGGACTTTTACAAAATGTATTTTTTATATAAAAAATCTTGGGATTCTGCCATTATTTCTTTTACTCTCACTTCACTATAATTAAGCTGTATTGCCGTTCTTCTTATATTGCTGCCGTTAATATATCTTTCGCGCAAAATCAGTTTAGCTTGCAATTTCAAAGGTGATATGTACTCCTCAAACTCTTTCATACACTTTTCTTTTGCCCTTGTACATTCCTCTATGGACTTGCAATACCTTTCACGAAGAATGACCGCCGTCTCGGTTGTGCTGCCTGTCCCATCTGGAGTTGATACCGCATCATAAGATGTAGCCTTTAAAGGATTTTCCAAGTCTTTTAAAAGAATATCATACATCTTTATGTTGGTATTAAGCTCATCAAGTCGGTTTGCAAATTCCCATAGCTTGTCATTAATTAACTTTCTTTCAGGTCTCATACCACACCTCCCACCATCTGTAATTCCTTAACAAACAATCCAATATCCGAATTATCTAACACAAGCGGTTTCTTTAATTCAACAACCACACCGTTTATGTATTTGTGAAATAAGATATTACTGTCATATTCGCTTGGTACAGTCTTTTCGAATAGTATTTTATCTTCAAATAATGCTTCAGCCTCCGCTTTGCTGATTTCTGGAAGAAACCCCTTAATCCTTTCGATGCAATCTTTCTTGCATTGCTTGGATATTGTGTTGTATTTGTTCATATGGTATTTTAAATGTTCTTTAATACAGGCTATTACTTCTTGTTCTGACATTTAATCACCATCTTTCTTACTGCCAATACAGTCTGATATACATTCACATACAATCAATGTTACTAAAATAATTGTTCCACAAATAATAAACACCATTATGTATCACTCCTTTTCTGTTTTTTCATAATCCGGGCATTTAAAAATACTTTCAGCTATGCTTATTCCTTTTTCAACACCTTCTCTATACGCTCTTTTTTCTCTTATTTCGATTTCAATTGCATCACTTTGTTTTCTTAATGCGTAATTCAAAGCGTCAAGTGCTTTGTCGGTATCAATATTTTTTGCCTTATACATTTGTTATCACTCCTTAAAATCGTTCTTTTGTCTCTTTTCTCCGTAACTGCAATAACCATCCTCGGCAACTGCTTTCGAGTGTAAAATACACACCATTGCAGGCTTGCCTTTAAAAGTATATCGACCTTCATCTATTGGCTGACGAAAGGTACAATCCTTACACCTAACAACTTCCACATAGTCGGCTTTGTTTTTGAAACTTTGACAAATTGTTTCTGTATCTCTGCCGTAGTGTTCGACTTTGTAACAGACATCAAACCACGCACAATCCTTACAAGTCATTACTCCTTACCTCCGTCCATTTTTGCACCGCACTCAGGACAACGTTTCCAAGTTCCTGTTTCTTGCACAAAAGTTGTTCTGCATACTGAACATCTTATTCGTGCATAACCCGAAATCGGTTTTCCTATCCATTGTCCGTGCTTAACTTCCTCAACATCTGCTGTGGGTGATTTTCTAACACGTCTTATAGCAAGACTCAATCCTAAATCTATTGCTTCATTTGTGGTTTTTGTCAAACTTGGAGAATGTAGCTTTTGTAGTTCTTTTAATTCTTCAATAAGCAAATCTGCATCAATATACCTTGCCATCACTCCGCACCTCTTTTCCAACCACCCAAACACCCTACAACATTTTCAGAAAGAGGTTCACACACAATTCCGTGAAACATACATTTGTTACATTTTGTTTCAGGAGAGCCAAAGTTAGGCATAACTCCCTTTTTCATATTTTCAAAAATCACTTTAAGCATTGTTTTGTTCTCGTTCATTACTCCGCACCGCCTTTCTCGGTTGGGTGGGCGTCGAGTTTCATAAAACACAACCAATGAGTAGTCATATGCTTTCCGCTTCTGTTTCCGAATAATGGTCGAACACTAAAAAGCGGAAGTATTTTTGACAACGGAACCTGTACTTCGCTCCATTTGAATATCAAAATTCCGTTAGGCTTCAAAATTCGCATACATTCATCAAAACCCTTTGATAACATTTCTTGCCAATCTCCATCCAAACGGCCATATTTTAATTTAGTCCAGCTCGTATCACCAACTTGTGTAAGATGCGGTGGGTCGAACACAGCTAAATAATACGAATTGTCCTCAAACGGCAGATTTGTAAAATCGCAAACCGTGTCGGGTGCAACTTCTAAATACCTATTTGGATAGTATTCGTGTTTGGGAACAACTCTTTTGTCGCAAAACTCAACATCGGGATTTTCTTTGTCAAACCAAAACATTTTACTGCCACAACATACATCAATTATCTTTTTTCGTTTCCCCTCACCTTCCATTTCTTCTAAGATTCTGTCTATAGAGTACATAACAGATTGATACCCCACTCCGTCTGTTCTTATCTCTTGCAATATATCGAGCATTTTTTTATTCATAGATTGCAACCTCTCAATCTCTGCCTTTTGACGGTTAATTAGGTCGTTATCAACCCTATTGTTCCACGCTTCCAACGCCTCTTTTTTGGTTGGATAAAACATTCTTGCACTTGCACCACATTTTGAACAATAGATAGTGTGGTCATTATAGAAAAATTGATGTTTTCCTTTTCCCCCACAAAAGGGGCAGTTCTTTATAATCTCGTTATCTGTCATCATACTCACTCCCTATATAATACGGCTCTTCATCTTCCCAGGATAGGAAGGATATATCGTGATACAATGTAGAATAGCAACCGTCATTATCCCATTCGGGATATTCCCTTCTCTTACTCGGTTTTGTTTGATATGCGTGCGTTGTTCCGCTCTTGTCTTTGGCAATATACTTAAACCCACACAACTTCGCATAAGCTATTACTATCTTATCTTCCTCTGTTGGCTTTGGGATTTTGATTATTTTAGTCTCACCGGTTATAATCTTCCTGTATGTATCAGTATTCTCTACTGCCTCAAAATATCGGTCGCTTATTCTACACTGCAAAGTTAAATCTTCACTAAAGCGACATATCATACCGTCTTTAACAATTCTAAACTCCTCTACAGGCTCTACGCCCAATATGTCAAATATCTTTCTTGCTTTTTCTGTCATTTTTTATTCCTCCATTCTCATTTGAGTTTAAGCATTTACTTTACTTAATTTATTCATCATTCCAACCCACTCATTTATAAAATTCGTAGTTTCATTGGAGGGTTTGGAATTTTCCTTACCATAAGCTTGCATCAACCGGTGCTGTTTCAAGCTGTACTCTAACGTAACAAAAGGTTTGTTAATATCCTCTGCCTTTCTAACAAACATTATCACTATTTCCTGGTCAGCCATTTTTTTATCGTATCCCATTTTCCCAACACAATGATTTAAGATTTTACCCTCTCTTATAAGGTCGCTTATATCTTTAGGACTGATAATTGAATAAATGTCGTTTGAACATTCATACGCCGTAGCTTTTTCGCCGGCTTTAGCAAAGGCTTTATATAATTTCTTGCGTTTTCTTCTATCTATTTTTTCCTTTTGGCTCTCATATTCACTTATTCTTAAATCATGCATTACACGAAATTTTTTCGGATAAATATTCTTTGTATCGTTCAAATCAAGCTTTAATCCAATTACCGCCTCAATGTAATCATTATATAAACTGTAATCGATATTCTTGGCATCACACCAGTCTACAATTCTCTCATAGTCCAATTTTGTACCTCGCATCTTTGGTATATACCGCAAGGCCATACGACGGTTATTTAATCTTCTGTTTGCATCACTTATACTCATATTGTGTTGATATGCATATTTTGTAGCTTGAGGTCCATATGCTCTTACACTGTCTGAATTCTTGCAAATAAAGCTTCTAAACTGTTTATCTTTACTTGCCATTGTTATAAGCGACGAAGATATAGGCAGTCCACATTTTCCAAAAAACTCTATTAAAGGTGTTTTTCTATACTCATTCAAATAAGCTATAACATCGCCGGTTGAATATCCGCAGTATTTAAATTCTTCTATTTCGGAAAGAATTTCTTTGTTCAAACATATGGTGTGAAATCCGCATTGTTTATCCGCCACATACCACGCATCAAAATCGCTCTTACCAAAAACCTTAAATGAATAGCCTCGTGAATTAAAATATCTGTCCTCACTTTCAAATACAGGTATATAACCAAATTGTGAAACAAGCAAATTTTTAACTACTGTATCACTGTTGTCCCCCGTAGCTCTCCTTTGTACCTCTGTTATTAGTGTACCTTTCTTGGCATATTTACGCACTCCAAAGGTTCTTTCGACTATTTCCCCATACTGATATGAAATAATGCTTACAAAAGAATAACACGTGTTTTCGCCATGTTGCTCCGCCCACATATATACTATATCGGGAATATCATTTTTAATTTTCATCAAGTCCATTTTTATTCACCTATCAAATCAAACAAAGACACCTGCGCAGTCTGTTCATTTGTATTTGGAATGTTCTTTTTCTTATTTGGTTTTGTAGTTGTTTTAACGGTTTTTACTGCAGCATTAACCGGTACTTTTTCGGCTTTAATACTATCTTCCTCAAAAAAATGAATCGCCCATCCAAATACCGTTGCATCATCAACACACGCACAATTATCTTTTGCTAATTTTCTTGCCTCTGATATGATATAAGACCAACACTGACTTAATGTTTTCTTGCCCGCATTTATTTTAAATATAAGTTGTTCACTTGCATTTTTATTTAAATAATCCAAAATTAACTTTTCGTTATTTGTCTCAGCTTTTAAATTCAACATAACTATTCCTCCAAAATTAATTTTTCTTATAAGGAAGTTTCACACCTCTCTTATCCTTATTCCGTAGAAGTAAAGCATCATTTTACGTTTGAGTATATAATCCGTAGTCCTTACTCCTTTGGCATCTTCTACGACTAAATTTCCGTTTTCCTTGTATGTAAAGTCGGCATAATAGGCACATTCTTTTTCAAGCAATTTACCTTGTTTGGTTAAGCCCTTACGAGGACCTTTTGTATATATCTCGTTTGTTTGCTCATACTGTGCAGGTATCAAAACAAATTTGACTTGATGTGCTACATCTTCTATAACGCCTGCTTGTTCCATTAACTTAAGCTCACAATATCGGTTATACTCTTTTTTACCGTCAAAGGTCTTGCCGTCTATTGTCAGTTTTTTATTACCGTGCTTTCTTCTGTACATATTAACCTCCGTAATCTTCGTTATACCACTTCACAATCAATCCATAGTGGTCATCTACTTTTCTGCCCTTGTCTTTAATCCAACTTGATAACTTATCGCAGTATTTATCAAAAACGCCCAAAGGCATCATATCCAACAACTTGCCCATTTGCTCATCAGTAAGGATTAACACGCCTTTACCAATTGTCCCTCCCATTGTCTGTGGATAACTCTCTGATTCCGACGAAGAGGACGTCCCTATGTCTTCTTCTCTTTCTTTACATTCTTTATATTCTTTATTTCTTATTATTCTTACGTTGTTGTTATTTGTTTGTTGTTTGTTTGTTATTTGATTGTTAGTTGTTTGTTGCTCGTTTGTTAGAGTGCTTGTTATTTTGCTTGTTGGATTTTCTTCCAAACCTTGATAAATCTCCCAATTTACAACGGTTATTATAGTAAATTTGTTTGTTGATTTGGTTGTTATTTCGCCTGTTGATTTTAGCTTTTTTATTGCAGTTCTTACTTTTTGAGTGGTAAAGCCGAGTTCAGATGCCAGGTTTTCATACGATGTAACAAATTGACCTTTTTTAATAACTGTTCCCTCAAATGGTTGGTCTGTAAAGTTCGCCATAAACAGACAATGTAAAAATGTATCCTTTACAACAGAGTTTTTATACCAACCCCACCGTACAAGCTTTCTGTATATTTTTATGTACCCATTAAGTGTTTGCATTTTTTCCACCACCCAACAATTCTATAATCTTTTCGCCGGTCTGAGATTTATCACAAAATCTAAAGCGAATATAGGGGTATTGTGTAAGTAGCAATTTCATATGCTTGTACATACATTCACCGTTCCAAGCATAGGGTGTTTCATCAAGTCTTGGATTGTGCCAACCTTTCACATCTTCAAGACATTCAACCCCCTTGCCGTGTTCAATCAAAAAATATATCCCTACACGCATTTTTGTTGACCGTTCAAGTTCTTTTATAAATCTTTGACAATTTTCAAAGCTACGTCCTTTTTTGCCCTCATGACACATATTTACATAAAGTTCCGACAAATTCTGTTTTCGATCAACAACGATACGTGCATTGTCCAAACTCATATAGTCACCAAGAAACAATTTCGAACTCTCGTAATTGATGCCTTTTTCATTAAATGTAGACACTATTTTTTTGATTGCCCTGTCCTTTTCTCTTGTGTCAATTATGATATCCATTTCTCACCTCAGAACGGCAAATCGTCATCATTGCCAGTAGTATCAATTGGAGGCATTATCGGTGTAGGACTTACAGCAGATACAGGCTGTGTTGTGTTTTGCCCCTCCCGTTTACCGCCAACAAAATCGACTTTTTCTACATTCAGTTCCGTTTTCCAATGCTTTTGGCCGTCCACATCCCATGAACGTACCTCAATACTACCTTCTATTATAATGCCCTGTCCCTTGCTAAAGTACTTTGATATAAACTCTGCGTTATTACGCCATGCCACGCAAGGTATAAAATCTGTTCCATATTCCCCGTCCGCATTTTTATAATTCTTCCGTACAGCCACATTAAAGCTGCACACCGGGACATTTGATGGTGTAAATTTCAATTCTATGTCTGTTGCAATGTTTCCACTAATTACCGCTATATTCATCGTTCAACTCCTCCAAATCCATTACATTTGTTAGTACTCTTGTTTCTTTGCAATAATCACATTTTTCGCATCTTTCAGCCTCAAACAAGCCTTTTTTAATTCCGTCATAGTACATTACCTTTTCGGCAAATCTGCTCAACTCAAAATCAAGCAATTCCTGTGGTACTGCAAATATACGTATATCTGTTGTTTTTTCCTTAGTTGCACCTGCTATGTAAAACGGCAATTTCAAGCCTGTATTTTGCCTTACAATTTCCTGATACACTGCACCCTGCAAGTCGTACCCCCAAGCCTCAATAAAACTCTGTTTACCTTCACCTGCAACGTATATAGGCTTGAAGTCCCTCATAATTTTAAGGTCAACAATCTTATCCTTGTGCATACTGTCGACCTTAATTTTGATAGCTACTCCGTTTATCTCGCCTGTATATATAACCTGCTTGTCCCCGGACATATATTCCATAAACATTTTGTCACGTTGAATACGTTTAATAATATCTTCGGCTTGCCTGTATTCCGCTTTCAGTTCGCCTGTCCTTGTAAATAACTCAGGATGCTTGCTTATAAATTCACCAAGCGACCCCTCAAAATAAGCATCTACATAGGAACCTACAAGCAAATCCTTCGTCATTGGTCTTTGGTATTCCGCTTTCAGTTCTGCCAAAGCCAAAGCAGGACATTTTTCAAAGGTCTTAAATTGAGATACCGACATATATTTGTTTTGGTTTTCAATACTGAAATAATTCTTGTTATTTAATACACTCATGCTTGCACCTCTTTAGCCTTAGCCGTTGCACAAGTTGAACACAATGCCTGTCCGTACTTACCTTTGGTATATACCGCTATCTGCTCCGCATTCATATTTCCTACAGGTAATATATCAGCTCCGCAATTTTCACACTTTGGTATTGGTGCTGCCTTTGCAGTAGGTATAACTTTTTTTACCCTCAATGCGTCATGTATCTCGCCAAACGCCTTTACCTTCTCTGTACATATTGTAATCAGCTTACCTGCAAGCTTTTCGCTTTGTTTTGTGCCATACAATTTTACTAACCTCTTTTTGTTAGTTGCATTAAAAATCATAGGCTTGTAGTCTTCAACAAAACAACATATCGTAACAACCTGTTTTTGACCATTTGTTGTTATCTCTTCTTCCTTAAAATCCTTTATTGTCAAGGTTAATTCCCTTGACGGTATATCATCCAAATCAAAACTGCCTAAATAGTTAGGGTTCTTTTCACCCAATTTCATAATATCTGCCATTTTCACACCTCATTATTCAAAGTATAGTTATAATAATTGCTGTCAAAAATTGATTTTTAGTCGGTTTCTGATTCCTCCTCAACCTTTACCCAATTACCGGAATAAAACCATTCTATAAATTCTTGCTTTTGGTTTTCATCCTCTAAAACACGGCTTAATGCATACCCTAAAGCCATTCCATCCGGAACTGTTTTACCTCTTTCCGAACATATTCCTTTATAAAACACTTGACATACCACCTTTGTATGGTGTAAACTTATGGTGATTATATTTGATATGCTCTTTGTGAGCTTGTCCGTTACGTGGTCGAGACGTAGCGGACTTTTTCTGTTTATAAGGCATAAAAACAATATAAGCAATATCAATGTTATAATCCCATTCTTTATTGTCATACTGTTCATTTCCATTCCACCTACAATGCCAAGCATTAAAAAGCCAATGGAAATATTAATTATTTTCTTCATCCTGTTCACCTCTAATTACAATCTCACCACATTCATTTACTCTGTGAAACTCATTAGCCTTTTTGACAATTAATTTCAGCATACATAGTTCCTTTAACTCTTTACTGGTATTTTTACTATATTGTACATTTTTAACTA
>JAZSKK010000256.1:0-1753 GCA_045534795.1 Clostridia bacterium
AGTTTGAATGTTTATCGGAGATAAACATTAAGGAATTAATAATGAATAATGAATAATGAATAATGAAGGAAGAAATCCGTTTTAACGGATTTCCACAATAATTATTAATTATTAATTTTTAATTATTCATTAAATCCGACAAGGGAGGTTTTAAAAATGAACATAGAAATAATAAACGTTTTAGCCATTAAAGACCCCGAGGCAAAAAGGGTTATAAAGCAGATTATTGATGAGGTTTTTATTATGAACAGGGATATTCAAAGAACGCTTAACAACCTTTCAAGCCAAAATGTTAAGACATTGGATTTTAATGTTACGCAAGTGAAAAATATTGAAAAGGTACTTCCTAAGGAGGGATAACGTGAAGAAAATTGATGTTATATATAATCTTTATGGCTACATTGATGAGGTTTCCGACAATTCAATACACTTTGAACAGGAAAACGAAAGCTTACAGATTAATGCAACTATTGAAACGGACAAAAAGGTCCGTGCATACATAAAAGCACCAAACAACAACTCTACCGTTACAGATGAGCTTACGTCGGTTGGAGGCGTCTATTCCTGCACGGTAGAGGGTGTTTATATGGCAAAGGGTACATTGTATATCGGCTATGAACTTTATGATGATACAGGCTACATTGAACGTGTTGAGCCTTTGAAAATTTACATAGACAGCTTTGTTTCCCTTGATGGTTCAAACAGTGACAATGTGTATGTTGTGACAATTACAGTGGGTAATGTTGAAACCGTACCCTTTGAAGAATCCGCATCTGTTGAAAACACAGGAACTAAAAAGGATATGATTTTAAACTTTAAAATTCCCCGTGGTGAAACGGGCTTGAAAGGTGACAAGGGAGATAAAGGTAATAAAGGCGACAAGGGCGACAAAGGCGACAAAGGTGAGCAAGGTATTCAGGGAATACAGGGTGTGAAAGGTGATAAGGGTGATGACGGTTACACACCAATTAAGGGTGTTGACTATTTTACCGATGAGGATATAAAAAGTCTTGGTATTGATGACAAGGTTGAGAAAATAGATTTTAATTTGTTATCGGAAGATGTAGTTTATTTGCAGGATTCAACAGAGTCTAGACTTTCAAATAAAGTAGACAAAGAAAATGGCAAGGGACTTTCAAGTAATGATTTTACGGATGCTTTCAAAAATAAATTAGCTGGTATTGCTTATGATGCAACATCTTCACCTAAAGTAATCACTATTCAATTTGAAGAAGATGGCGAAGGTGAAGGTTGGGAATCTTGGCATAATAAAACATTTTTTAATCAATATAGACGTGGATTATATTATATAACAGGTTGGTCTTATTACTCAGGCGGTGGAGATTTTACAGAATCAGTTATCTTATTATGTACATGCAATGAAGATGGTGGAGAACATATTTATAGGCTTTTAATTACACAAAATGGTGATATGTATACTAATCACACTGAGCCATATAATCCTGACACAGATGAATGGGAAGACTATCATTATGAATGGCAAAAAATATCCGTATCACAAACAGACCTTGACAAAAAAGTCGATAAAGTAGCTGGTAGACAATTATCTGCAATACATTATGTTGATTTGGGGAATTTAGGGGATTCTGAAATAACTGAACATCTTAATGAATTTAAAAGTTATGGTATGTATCATCTTACATATAATGAGACTACTACCTATGGGGTAGGACAAGCATTGATGTCGGTACATGGTAAGGTGGATGAAGGTATTGTCTCACAAACATTGTAT
>JAZSKK010000004.1:0-7957 GCA_045534795.1 Clostridia bacterium
GTTATCGGTATCGGCGGTTCTTACCTTGGCGCAAGGGCTGCTATTGAATTTTTGACATCACCTTTGGATAACTATACTGCAAAGACACAGATTTTCTATGCAGGCAACAACATAAGCGGACCATATCTTGCAAAGCTTGTGGATATGGTTAAGGACAAGGAACTTTCTGTTAATGTTATTTCCAAGTCAGGCACTACAACAGAACCTGCCATTGCCTTTAGAGTATTCCGTGACCTTATGGAAAAAAAATATGGCAAAGACGGTGCAAAACACCGAATTTATGCTACAACGGATGCTGCAAAAGGTGCCCTTAAAACAATGGCTGACACAGAGGGTTATGAAACCTTTGTTATTCCTGACGATGTTGGCGGACGTTATTCCGTACTTACGGCAGTTGGCTTGTTGCCTATTGCGGTAAGCGGCGCAGACGTTGATGCTATAATGAAGGGTGCTGCTGACGCTTATGATAAATACAACAATCCTGACGTTACAACTAACGAATGTTATCAGTATGCAGCAGTGAGAAATGCCCTTTTGAAAAAAGGTAAATATATTGAATTAATGGCTAACTACGAACCATCACTTCATTGCCTGACAGAATGGTGGAAACAGCTTTACGGAGAAAGCGAAGGCAAGGACGGTAAGGGAATATTCCCCGCCGGGGTAGATTTTTCCACAGACCTGCATTCAATGGGGCAGTTTATTCAGGACGGCCCAAGAAACCTGTTTGAAACTGTTATTAATGTAAAAAAACCTTCAGCTGACGTAACCATTAACGAAGATGCTGAAAACCTTGACGGACTAAACTTTCTTGCAGACAAAACCCTTGATTATGTTAATCACAAAGCTACGGAGGGTACTATAATTGCCCATACAGACGGAAACGTGCCTAACCTTGTGATTACATTATCCAGCCTTGATGAATATACATTTGGTCAGTTGATATACTTCTTTGAAAAGGCTTGCGGTATAAGCGGTTATATACTTGGTGTTAACCCATTTGACCAACCTGGTGTTGAGGCTTATAAGAAAAATATTTTTGCACTTTTGGGCAAGCCCGGTTATGAGGATTTAAAGGCTAAACTTGAAGCACGTCTAAAGTAACAAAAAATCAACGCAAAATTAGTTATTTTAACAGTTGTAAAATTTCTCGTTTTAGTATATCATTGAATTATAAAGTATTGAGGGAGGGTTTATTATGATAAAAATTCTTATGGGTGAAAAAGGTACAGGTAAAACCAAAGCAGTTATAGATATGGCTAACCAGTCTATTCATGAAGAAAAAGGCAACGTTATCTGTGTAATGAAGGGCGACAGACATCTTTTTGATTTAAAATCTGCTATTCGTCTTACAGATACTTCCGAATTCTATATTGAAGACTTCCACGCTCTTCATGGTTTTATCAGCGGTATGATTTCACGCGATTATGACATTACTCATATTTTTATTGACAGTATTACAAAAATTGCAGGTGAAAATTACGCTGAATTTGATGGTTTCTTGTGCAAGCTTGAATCTTTATCCAATAAATATAATGTAAACTTTACCATTACTGTCAGTGCTCCGATTGCCTTGGCTACTGATGAAATAAAGAAACATTTAATCTAACAGATATTTTCCCCGTACTTTGGTACGGGGTTATTTTTTTGCAAAAGCTCTTGATTTTTGTCATATTAAGTAGTAAAATATACAAGTTGTAATTTTTTAAATTAGGAGATTTTTTATGGAAAATATCTGGATATTCCTGACCTTGGCATACGGAATACTAAAAGGTGTCAGGGAATGTATGAAAAAAATTGCTCTTAAAAAAAGCAATTTAATGGAAATACTGTTTTTCTATATGCTTGTAGGCTTTGTTTTTACACTGCCCGATTTAAAAAATGCTTTAGCCCTAACCCCATTCTACATATTTTTGCTATTTATAAAATCGGCTATTGTAAGTACAGGATTTATTTTGTCTTTTATGGCAATAAAGAGATTGCCTGTTAGTCTATACAGCATATTGACACTTTCACAAATGGTATTCACAACAATTTTTAGTGTGATTTTTCTTGAAGAACCCTTTGGCATTTCTAATTTTATAGGTCTTTCCCTGGTTATTACAGGTCTTTTTATGGTTAATCTGAAAAAGGGCGAGGAAAATAAAGGAAAGGTTAAATTCATTGCTTTAATTATGGCTATAAGCTATTGCTTTCTGAATGCAATTTCGGCAACAATGGACAAGTTTTTAATGCAATATATGAGTTCAGGGCAGCTACAATTTTGGTTTATGTTCTTCAGCGTAATAATTTATGGTATAATCATACTTGTAAGGAAAGAAAAAATTTCACTAAAAACCCTGAAGACAAATTACTGGATACCTCTTATGGGAATTTTGCTTATGATTGGTGACAGATTGCTTTTTGAAGCAAACGGACATCCAAACAGTAAGGTAACGGTGATAACTCTTATTATTCAATCCTCTGTTATAGTAAGCATAATAATTGGACGTTTTGCATTTAAAGAAAAAAACATTTTATACAAGCTTATCTGCTCAGCCGTGATAATTTCAGGAATAGCAGTAGCTTTGATGTAACGTATTTATATAACAAATTATCTGGTTTTTAAAATTTTTTATTTATTTTTTAAAAATAATAATATATGTAAAAAATACTATTGAAAAATATCGCAAAAAGTGGTATAATAAATGCTGTATTTTTAAGGTGTAAAAATTTTTTAAAGATAGAAGGGATTAAAGTGGCAAATAACAAGGAAAGAAGAGTAGGTACAATTTCAAGAGGCATTCGTTGTCCCATAATCCGCGAGGGAGATGACCTTGCCGCAATAGTAGCTGACAGCGTTTTGGAAGCTGCAGAATTTGAAGGGTTTGAACTTCGTGACAGAGATGTAATTTCTGTTACTGAATCAATAGTTGCAAGAGCACAAGGCAACTATGCATCAATTGATGACATTGCTGCTGATGTTAAGGCAAAGCTCGGCGGAGGAACTGTGGGTGTTATTTTCCCAATTCTTTCACGAAATCGTTTTGCAATATGTCTGAAGGGTATTGCAAAAGCTTGCAAGAAGGTTGTTCTTATGCTTAGCTATCCTGCAGACGAGGTTGGTAACCAGCTTATAACAATTGATAAAATTGACGAAGCAGGTGTTAACCCATATTCTGACGTTCTTTCATTAGAACGTTACCGTGACCTTTTTGGTGAAAACAAGCATGAATTTACTGGTGTTGACTATGTTCAGTATTATGGTGACCTGATACACGAATGTGGTGCTGAGGTTGAAATTATTTTCGCTAATCAGCCAAAGGCTATTCTTGATTACACAGATTGTGTAATTAACTGCGACATTCACACAAGAGTACGTACAAAACGCATTCTTCTCGGTGCAGGAGCAAAGGTTGTATGCAGCCTGTCTGATATTATGACTTCTTCTGTTAACGGCAGCGGATATAATACAAAATACGGTCTTTTGGGTTCAAACAAATCCACAGAGGACAAGGTTAAGCTTTTCCCTAATGAATGTAAGGATTTTGTTCTTGATATTCAGAAGAAAATTATGGATGCTACTGGCAAGCACGTTGAAGTTATGGTATATGGCGATGGTGCCTTTAAGGACCCACAGGGTAAAATATGGGAGCTTGCAGACCCTGTAGTTTCTCCGGCATACACAGATGGTCTTATAGGTACACCTAACGAGCTTAAGCTTAAATATCTTGCAGATAATGACTTTAAGGACCTGTCAGGTGATGAGCTTAAAAAAGCAATTTCAGAAAGTATTAAATCCAAAGGAGATAATCTTGTGGGAAATATGGCATCACAGGGTACAACTCCTCGTCAGCTAACAGACCTTATTGGTTCACTATGTGACCTTACAAGCGGTTCCGGTGATAAGGGAACACCTGTTGTATTAGTTCAGGGATATTTTGATAACTACACAAATTAATATAAAAAATACAGTATGGAAATTACCATACTGTATTTTTATGCTTATAATTAATTTTTTATAACGACAACGCCGTCATCATTTGTATCAACTACAATACTGTCACCCTCTGCAATAGCATTGGATATAATAAGCTCTGCAATTTTATTTTCAACCTCGTGGAAAATAACTCTTTTCATAGGTCTTGCACCATATTGCTCATCAAAGCCCTTTTCAATAATATAGTTTATAATATTTTCAGTATATGTGACAGAAATATCCTTTTCCTCCAAAGCCTTTTGAATATCCCCAAGCATAAGTCTGCAAATACCATCAAGCTCTTTTTTTGTCAATGTTTCAAACACAACAATTTCATTAATTCTATTCAAAAATTCAGGTCGGAAAATCTGTTTTAAAGCAACCTCCGCCTTGTTTTTCAAGCCTTCTGCCTGGGAAACACCAAAGCCTAATGTTGCAGCCTTAAAGTCAGAGCCTGCATTGGATGTCATAATTATTACGCAGTTTTCAAAGCTTACTAATTTACCGTGGCTGTCCGTAATTCTGCCTTCGTCAAGAATTTGCAACAGAATATTAAAAATATCAGGATGTGCCTTTTCAATTTCATCAAGCAAAATTACACTGTAAGGTCTTCTTCGTACCTTTTCGGTAAGCTGACCTGCCTCATCATAGCCTACATATCCAGGAGGAGAGCCTATGATTTTAGCAACAGAATGCTTTTCCATATATTCACTCATATCCAGACGGATAAGAGCCTGTTCATCATCAAAAAGCTCCTTTGCAAGTTGCCTTACCAATTCAGTTTTACCCACGCCGGTTGGTCCTACAAATATGAAGGATACAGGACGTTTTTTCAAAGAAAGTCCTGCACGGCTTATGCGGATTGCACGTGAAACCGCCTCCACCGCCCTGTTCTGTCCAATAAGTCTTTCGTGAAGTCTTGATTCCAAGGACATAAGCTTATTAGATTCAAATTCGCTTATTCTCTGTACAGGAATTTTTGTCCACATTTCAATAACTCTTGCTATGTCATCTGTAGTGATTTCTGTATTTTTACATTCCGCCTCAAGCTCTTTTATACTTTGTTCAAGCTGACATTCCTTTGTTTTAAGGTCTGCGGCCTTTTGGTAATCCTCTGTGGAATCAGCCTCTATGCAGTTGTCCTTTTGACTCTGCACTTCAGCAAGCTTATTTTTTAAAATTTCAAGGTCAACAAGCTTACGGTTGTTAAGATTTGCACGTGACCCCGCCTCATCAATAACGTCTATAGCCTTGTCCGGCAAAAACCTGTCGGTAATATATCTTTCCGACAACACCGCAGCAGTTTTTATTACTTCGTCAGAAATTTTTACTTTATGATGGTTTTCGTAATAATCTCTTATACCCTTTATAATTTCTATAGTCTGCTCAACGGAAGGTTCTTCCACAATAACAGGCTGGAAACGGCGTTCCAAAGCGGAATCCTTTTCAATATACTTTCTGTATTCATCAAGTGTAGTAGCGCCGATAACCTGTATGTCACCCTTTGCAAGTGCAGGCTTTAAGATGTTTGCAGCACCCATTGCACCCTCAGAATCACCTGTTGCCACAATATTATGAATTTCATCAATTACAAATATTACATTACCGCGTTCAATAGCCTCGTCTATGATACCCTTTATTCTTGCCTCAAACTGTCCGCGAAACTGTGTACCCGCTACAAGTGAAGTAAGGTCAAGCAAATATATTTCCTTATTCAAAAGCTTGTGAGGAACGTCACCGCTTACAATTTTTACAGCCAAACCTTCTGCAATAGCCGTCTTACCAACACCAGGCTCACCTATAAGAGCAGGATTATTTTTCTTACGTCTGTTCAAAATCTGTACAACACGCTCGATTTCCACATCCCTGCCGATAACACGGTCAATCTGATTTTCCCTTGCCTTTAAATTCAGATTTGTTGCATACTGTTCTATAAGACTTTTTTTCTTTGGCTTATTAATTTTTTTGGTTTTTGTTGTTTTTGAAGACTGTTCTTCCTCCGCCCCGCTTTCGGCATTAATACCGCCAATGCCTGAAAACATATTTTGCATCATAGGCATCATTTCGTTAATCATTTCCGGGGTAATTTCCGGCGGATTTTCCATAAGCTCCTGACTCATAGCGTCAAATTCTTCAGGAGTAATGCCCATCTGTTCCATAATATTATCAAACTGTCCCTGAGGCATACCAAGTTCTCTGGCACAGCTCAAACACAAGCCTT
Source organism: Clostridia bacterium (assembly GCA_045534795.1). GTDB lineage: Bacteria > Bacillota > Clostridia > Monoglobales > Firm-18 > CAZNKU01. The sequence goes on from JAZSKK010000004.1 coordinate 6,180, forward strand.
CATTTTTCTTTTCACCATTTTCCACCTTTGTTACAAATACAACGGCAGGTCTTTGGTTACATCTATTACATAGCATCATATCAAATACCTCCTTTGTAAAATGCTGTGTGACAAGCTATTCACTTTCCGTTATGACATTATATCACTTATTAAGTACGATTTCAAGTACATAATTGTAAAGGTTTTTTTAACAAATAAAAAAGGAGAACGCAAGCATTCTCCTTTGTATAAAATTTTAAGGATTAAGTCTGTTAGGTCCTCTGAATATAAACATTGAATCCTTGATATGCATACCAAGCATTAACATGGTAATTCTATCTACACCGATACCAAAGCCGCCGTGAGGAGGACAACCGTATTTGAAAAATTCAAGATAAAACTTAACATCTTCCTCAAGTCCCTTTTCTGCAGCCTGTTTAGCCAATACGTCATATCTGTGTTCACGCTGAGCCCCTGTTGTAATTTCAACACCTCTCCAGATAAGGTCATAGCCCTGAGGAATACCATTTTCATCACGCATGTGATAGAATGCACGCTTTTCAGCGCCAAAGTCTGTTACAAACAAAAATTCGTGATTATATTTCTTCTTAACCCATTCATAACTTAGTCTTTCAGCCTCTGTTGTAAGGTCGCATTTTTCAGAATCGTCAACCTTGTAGCCAAATTCTTTCTCAAGCTCATCATACAAATCAGCCAATTTAATAACAGGGAATGGCGTTTCAGGAACAATTACATCAAGTCCAAACAATTCCTTAATTTCATCACCATAGGCATCCTTAACTTCCTTAAGCATAAAGGCAAGAAGGTCTTCCTCCATCTTCATTACATCACGGAATGAATCAATATAACTGAATTCAAGGTCAAAGCCTGTAAATTCTGTAGCATGCTTGCTTGTAAAGGATTTTTCGGCACGGAAAACAGGACCAACCTCAAAAATTCTTTCAAATCCACTTGCCATCGCCATCTGCTTGTAGAACTGAGGGCTTTGTGCAAGATAGGCGTTGCGGTCAAAATATTTTACTTCAAATACATCCGAACCACTTTCGCTGGCTGTTCCAATTAACTTTGGAGTATGAATTTCGATAAAATTCCTTTCCAAAAGGAATTTACGCATAGCGTTAACAAAAACGGTCTGAACCTTAAACATCAACTGATTTTCGTCTGTTCTAAGGTCAATCCATCTGTAGTCTATTCTCTGGTCAATGCTTGAACGTTCAACAGCCTTTCTCTTTTTAGTTTCAGGAATTTCCTTTCTGTTAATAGGCAAAGCCTCTGCAACACTTTCAATAACAACCTCGTCAGGCAAAATTTCCATACCATGTAGTTTAACATATTCATTTTCAACAGCCTTACCTGTTATTGTAACAACAGAGTCATTTGTAAGCCCCTCAAGACTTGCAGCAAGTTCTGCATTAGTTTCCTTTTCAACTGTTGCCTGAACTGTGCCTGTAATATCCTTTATAGTCATAAACACAACATATTTTGTGTCACGGATACTATCTACAAAACCCTTAATGGTAACAGTCTGGCCAAGATGATTTTTCACATCATTAATATAAATGCGTTCCATAGTAACCTCCAATTTATTGTCAAATATTAATATTTTAACCATATTTATGTTATTATACCACTTTTTAATTTAAATTTCAATGCTTATATTGCATAAAATCATTGAATTTTGTGTCAAAAATAGTTATAATGGAAGTGATTATATGAAGTTTGGAGAAAAAAATGAAGTATTATTTTATTATTAATCCCATGGCGGGAAAGGGCAAAGG
>JAZSKK010000184.1:0-2752 GCA_045534795.1 Clostridia bacterium
ATTCCTTACGTCCACGTACCATTGATGAATATGTAGGTCAGCAAAAGGTTAAGGAAAATCTTGAGGTCTTTATTCAAGCAGCGCGTGAACGCCGCGAGGCTTTGGACCACGTTTTATTGTACGGCCCTCCCGGGCTTGGTAAAACTACCCTTGCTACTATAATTGCAAATGAAATGGGTGTAAACATAAGGGTTACAAGCGGTCCTGCTATCGAAAAGCAGGGGGATTTAGCTGCATTGTTAACAAACCTTTCAGAGCACGACATCTTATTCATTGACGAAATTCATCGTATGAGCCGTTCCATTGAAGAGGTATTATATCCTGCAATGGAAGACTATGCCCTGGATATTATCGTTGGTCAGGGACCGTCTGCACGTTCAATACGTATTGACTTGCCTAAATTTACCTTGATTGGAGCTACAACACGTGCAGGCTTATTATCCGCTCCGTTACGTGATCGTTTTGGCGTTATATCCCGTCTGGAGCTGTATTCCACAGATGAGCTTGCCCAAATAGTCGGCAGGTCAGCCAACATTTTAGGTGCACAGATTGATGAAGACGGTATGAGGGAGATTGCTTCACGTTCCCGTGGGACACCACGTATTGCAAACCGTCTTTTAAAGCGTGTGCGTGATTATGCGCAGATAAAGGCAAACGGCGTTATAACAAAAGAGGTTGCAGACGCAGCACTTACAATGCTTGAGGTAGATAAAATCGGTCTTGATAAAATAGACAAAAATATGATGCTTTCTATTATAAAGTCATTTGGTGGAGGTCCTGTGGGACTTGACACATTAGCTGCAACAATAGGTGAGGACCCTGTCACAATTGAGGATGTTTACGAACCATATTTGCTACAGCAGGGCTTTATAAACCGTACACCGCGAGGCAGAATGGCAACAAAGGTTGCCTATGATTATTTTGATATACCAATGAACGAATAATATAAAGGAGTTTTTAAGATGAAGTTTTTAAAAGAATTTAAAGAATTTGCTTTCAAGGGCAATGTACTTGATATGGCAGTCGGTGTTGTTATAGGTACTGCTTTCGGTAAAATCGTTACTTCAATAGTAAATGACCTGATTATGCCTTTAGTAGGTACTTTAACAGCAGGAAAGGATTTTTCAACTATTGTTATCCCTCTAAGAGGTGAAAGTGCAATTATGATTGGTAACTTTATTCAATCATTTGTTGATTTTCTTATAATTGCTGCTTCAATATTTATGTTTGTTAAGGTCATAAATATGTTCAAGAAAAAGGAAGAACCAAAGCCTGAAGCGCCAAAAGGTCCTACAAGTGAGGAATTACTTGCAGAAATTCGTGATTTACTTAAGGATAACAAATAATTATACATAAATCCACAAGTTAACCCTTGTGGATTTTCTTTTTCAAACGAAACAAACATTCCATATTGCAACAAATAAGATTTTATGTTAAGATTAAAATATAAATATGTTTTGCCACTTATTGTAAAGGTTGTGAAAAAATGAAAAAATTTTAGCAATACTATTAATCTTTGTAATTACTATATGTCCGCTTACAATTTACGCTGACGGAGTTTCTGTTTATTTAAACGATTCCAAACTTTATTTTGATGTTCAACCTCAAATAATTAACGGAAGAACTATGGTTCCCATGAGAAAAATTTTCGAATCATTAGGGGCAGTTGTTACATGGGACGACGCTTCTCAGACAGCAACAGGTAAAAAAGGAGATACTATAGTTAATATTTCAATTAATTCAAAAACTCTTTTTAAAAATGGTGTTCCGAAAATTCTGGATGTTGCTCCAGCACTGATTGATGCCAGAACATTAGTCCCTGTAAGGGCAATAGCAGAAAGCTTTGATTGTAATGTAGAATGGATTGCTGAAACACAAACTGTAAAAATCACAACTGACGGATTGGCTGTAACCAATTATCATGTAATTAAAGATACCGAAAGTGCAATTATAACTACAACCAACGGTGAAAGATATGACGTAACCAATGTAATTGCATTTGATGAAGAACTTGATGTAGCAATAATAAGAATATCCAAAACCTCATTACAGAAAAATATTGTAACAGAATTCCCTGCAGTAACGATAGCAAATGCAGATAATATAAAAACCGGGCAAACTATATATGCCTTAGGAAGTCCGATTGGATTGCAAAATACTATTTCAAACGGTATTATCAGTAATGCAAAACAGGTTGTAGATGGGGATACATATATTCAGATTACAGCCCCTATTTCACACGGTTCAAGCGGGGGTGCTCTTGTAAATGAATATGGCGAAGTCATAGGCATAACATCTTCCGGAATAGACGATGCACAAAATATAGGGTTCGCTATTCCTATAAACATTATTAATCTTTTTGACATGAATTCCATTGGAATGTCATACGAAGAATTTGCATCTAACAGTAATCAATTTACACTTGAAATATATCCGGAAATAGTTGATATGGAGGTTGGGGATTCATACGACATACTTGTGTATGCCAATGGAAAGGGCAACGACTGGTCCATATACTGGGATACAGAGGATGAATCATTAGTGAACTGTGAATGGGGAGATTGGATAGAGGGCTATGATTCTGTATGCCCATTGACAATAATTGCAAAAAAAAGAAGGAATTGCAACAATCACAGTATATTCCGACGTTGATTTTAAGGGCAAGGATATTACTGTTTATATTAAAAGACGTACTACTGCTCAGACATATCCGGGAACAAACATACCCACATACACATATATAACAGGCACA
>JAZSKK010000189.1:0-3457 GCA_045534795.1 Clostridia bacterium
AAAATAATAATTAAGGAATATGAAAATGCAGGTGTTTATAAGGAACAAATTGATACAGGAGCAGTAATAATAACTGGTGAGACTGCCCGTAAGGAAAATGCCCGGGATGTTTTGCAGACACTAAGCAGCTTTGCAGGTGACTTTGTAGTCGCTACTGCAGGACCTGATTTGGAAAGTATAATATCCGGCAAGGGTGCAGGAGCATGCGAATATTCCAAAATCCACAAAAAATCTGTGTTAAATATTGATATTGGCGGCGGCACCAGTAATTTTGCACTTTTTAAGGACGGCGAGGTTGTTGATACAGGATGTATGAATGTAGGCGGCAGATTAATAAAGCTTGATGGTAACCAAAAAATCACATATATTTCACCAGTTATAAGCAGTATGTATTCAGATTTGTCTGTGGGTGATGTTTTAACGGAGCAGGCAGCAAAGCAGATAACTGACAAAATGACAGTTGCACTTATGCAGGGGGCAAATCTTTTGCCAAGGGATGAGCTTTTTAAACATTTTTTAACTAATAAGGGTATAGGTAATAATTACAACATTGACTGTATAACATTTTCAGGCGGTGTATCCGATATTATTTATAACAAAAATTATAACAATATTTTTGAATATGGCGATATAGGTATTTTTTTAGGTAACAGTATTTCGGATTCGCCATTGGTTACAGATTATGAACTTGTAAAAGGGTCGGAGACTATACGTGCAACGGTGGTTGGTGCGGGTAGTCATACTACTGAAATAAGTGGCAGTACAATAACCTATTCAAATGATGTTTTACCTTTAAAAAATATACCTGTGCTTAAATTGACGGAGGATGATGAAAATAACCTTGAAAATGACCTGGCAAAAAAATTGGAATGGTACAAGACCGAATCTGAAACAGAAAATATTGCACTTGCTTTTAAAATGACAAAGCCCCCAACCTTTGTAAATATCCAAAATTATGCAGACAGCATTTTAAAATGTCTTGAAAACGTCAATCCACTTGTGATAGTGACAGAAAGGGACGTGGCTAAGGTGTTGGGGCAAACCCTGCAAACTAAAACAAAAAAATCTGTGGTGTGCATAGATTCCGTGCAGCTTTCAAACGGTGACTATATAGATATAGGCAAGCCTGTTGCAGATGGTATGGCTGTACCTGTTGTAGTAAAAACTCTAGTATTTAATTGAAAGGATTGAAATTATGATTTTAAAAACCAAGCTTTTCGGACATACTTATGAATTTAAAAGCTTAAAAGAGGTTATGGCAAAAGCAAATGAAGAAAAATCAGGTGACAAGCTTGCCAAAATTGCGGCAGAATCCGCCGAGGAGCGTGTTGCAGCAAAGGTTGTTTTATCCCAGATAACACTGAAGGATTTGTATGAAAACCCTGCGGTACCTTATGAACAGGACGAGGTTACACGAATTATCATTGATGATGTAAATAAATCAATTTATAACAAAATTAAGGACTGGAATGTAAGTGAGCTTAGGGAATGGATTTTGGATAATAACACAACAGGCGATGACATACGCCGTATTTCAAGAGGATTAACTTCCGAAATGGTTGCAGCAGTTGCAAAGCTTATGTCAAATATGGACTTGGTTTATGGTGCAAGGAAAATACGTGTAACTGCACATTGTAACACCACCATAGGTGAGGAGGGAACACTGTCTGCAAGGTTACAGCCTAACCACCCTACCGATGACCCTGACGGAATTATGGCATCACTTTTAGAGGGTCTTACATTCGGTATTGGTGACGCGGTGCTTGGACTTAATCCTGTTGATGATTCCGTTGAAAGTATATCAAAGGTCCTTGCAAGATTTGAGGAAACAAAGGAGAAATTTAAAATCCCAACCCAGACTTGTGTTCTTGCACACGTTACAACACAGATGGAGGCTATTAAAAGAGGTGCCCCTGCTGACCTGATTTTCCAGTCAATAGCAGGCAGCGAAAAGGGCAATACTGCATTTGGTTTTAATGCCAAAACTATCGACGAGGCACAGCATATTGCTCTTACAGAGGGTACGGCGGAGGGTCCTAATGTTTTATATTTTGAAACAGGTCAGGGGTCTGAACTTTCTTCCGAGGCACATTTTGACAGCGACCAGGTAACAATGGAAGCAAGATGTTACGGCTTTGCACGCCATTACAAACCATTCCTTGTAAATACGGTTGTTGGCTTTATAGGTCCTGAATATTTATATGACGGAAGACAGGTAAACCGTGCAGGTCTTGAAGACCATTTTATGGGTAAGCTTTCGGGTATACCTATGGGTTGTGACGCATGCTACACAAATCACATGAAGGCAGACCAGAATACCATTGAGGACCTTGCTGTATTATTAACCTCTGCAGGATGTAATTATTTTATGGGCATTCCTCACGGTGACGATGTAATGCTTAATTATCAGACCACAGGTTATCACGAAACTGCGGCACTCCGTGAAATATTTGGACTTACTGCAATAAAGCCTTTCCATAACTGGCTTGTTAAAATGGGCTTTGTAACAGAGGATGGTAAGCTTACGGACCGAGCAGGTGATGGGTCATATTTACTATAAGGGGTGATATTTGATGGTAGAAACAGAACTAAGGAAATTAATTGAAAATATGGTTAATGAAATGATGCTTAAAGACAATTCTCCAAAGCCTCACATTACAAAAAATATTAATACAGAACCTGTACCTGAACCTGCTAAAAATAATGTTGAAGATAAATTTCTTGATGATATTACAGATATAGATTTAAAAAAACTTTTACTTGTAAAAACACCAAAAAATAAAGATGAATATCTTGCTATGAAGTCCCGTACACCGGCAAGATTAGGTGCTGGTAAAGCGGGGGCAAGATATAAAACTTTAAGTATGCTTCGTATGAGGGCAGACCATGCGGCAGCACAGGATACGGTATTTAATTATGTTGACGAGGAATTTATAAAAAGAAATAATTTTGTTTTTGTGCAAACCTTGTGTAAGGATAAGGACGAATATTTAACAAGACCTGACCTTGGCAGACGCTTTGACTCATCTCAACAGGAAATTATTAAAAAAACCTGCGGTGAAAACCCAAAGGTTCTTATTGTGGTAGGAGACGGACTTTCTTCAGCGGCGGTTGAGGCAAATGTAGAGGATATGATACCTGCAATAAAGCAGGGACTTGGGAATTATGGCATAACTGTACCAGATATATTGTTTGTAAAGCATTCACGTGTTGGGGCAATGGACGCAATAGGAGAAGTTACAAATGCCGACGTTATATGCATTTTAATTGGTGAACGTCCGGGGCTTGTAACTGCGGAATCAATGTCTGCATATATCACCTACAAACCAAAAATCGGCATCCCGGAATCTAAACGAACGGTAATTTCAAATATTCACATGGGTGGCACAACTCCCGTAGAGGCAGGTGCTCATACTGCGGAATTAATAAAAAAAATGCTGGACAAAAAGGCTTCAGG
>JAZSKK010000220.1:0-4776 GCA_045534795.1 Clostridia bacterium
CCTTTGCCAAGATTATCATATCTTGCAACCAACAAAATCCTGTCCTCATTACCTGCTACAGTAATTTCCATACTATCCTTGCCTCTTAATTTGTTTGATGAAAGGAAACCCTCTTCATCCTGACCTTCTGCATACCTTACAATTTCGGTATTATATTTTTCTGCATAAATTTTCTTTATATCATCTATAGTCGCACCATTTTTAAGCATACTCTTAAACAAAGGTACTGTAACCTCCATACCACTGTAAAAATCTGAAACTATTGGACAAAAAACAGGTGCATTTTCAATACCGCTTATTTTTACCATTTCCTTAAGATGCTTATGGGTTTGAGTTAAACCGTACTGTCTGGGTGCATCTAATAATTCATCTCTGCCATCTTCCTCATACTGAGCAATCATCGCCTTACCACCACCGCTATAGCCTGTGAGAGAATGGCAGGTAAGCTCGACGTCCTTAGAAAGCACTCCAGCCTCTATTAAGGGATAAACAAGAGCAATAAAGCCGCTTGCATGACAACCGGGAACGGCTATACGCTTTGATGTTTTTATTTTATTTTCAAAATCCTTTGACAGCTCTGCAAAGCCATACGCCCAGTCAGGGTTTGTCCTATGGGCAGTTGAGGTATCAATAATAACAGTATTATCATTTTCCACCATGGCAACGGCCTCTATTGAAGCCACATCAGGTAAACACAGAAAAACCACATCCGCACTGTTTATCGCCTGCTTTCTGGCATCAGGGTCCTTTCTCAATTCCTCAGAAAGAGTAATAATTTCTATATCATTTCTGTTTTCAAGTCTTTCATATATTCTAAGACCTGTTGTACCTGCTTTACCGTCAATAAATATCTTCTTCATAATACACCTCTGTTTTTTACCGAATTTTATCCAAATTTTTGAACTATAAAATATATAATATCACATATTGCATAAATATGCAAGCTTTTTTGAATATTTTTACACATTTATTAATTTTGACTATCCTACTGTTTTTTCTGTACAACCATATATACAAATTATATAAATTGTATTGCATACTTGGATATTACAATGAATAAAATACAATATTTATGTATAAAAATTCACAATACAGTACAAGCAAAAATCCCAAGTATAAACTTGGGATTTATTAAGTTATTTTGTAACAGTCAGCTTATTATGCTTAAAGGTAGTAACAATCTGTGCAAGCATATCAATACTGCCGTCAAAATCATTTTTCATTGCATATTCACGCAAGCTTTCAAGCTGAGAATCAAATTTTTCAATATCAACCTCTGTCTGTGTGCCAATAAATATTTTATTATTTACGGTTTTAGTCAAGCCTTCCTCACTCATAAGTAACTCTTCAAAAAGCTTTTCTCCAGGACGCAAGCCCGTAAATTCAATTTTAATATCCTCATAGGGTCTTTTACCATTCATACGGATAACATTTTCCGCAAGGCTTAATATTTTAACAGGGTCACCCATATCCAGAACAAAAATTTCACCGCCATGGGCAAAGCTTGCTGCCTGCAAAATAAGTGAGGTTGCTTCAGGAATTGTCATAAAATACCTGATAATATCAGGATGAGTAACGGTTACGGGACCACCGTTTCTGATTTGTTCCTCAAACAAAGGTACAACAGAACCGTTAGAGCCAAGAACATTACCAAACCTTACCGCAACATATTCCGTATTAACATCTTGCTTTTGCTTCATATATTCAATTATCATTTCACAGCATCTTTTGGTTGCACCCATAACATTAGTAGGGTTAACAGCCTTGTCCGTTGATACAAGTACAAATTTTTCAACATTATGCTTATTTGCAAGAATTGCTGTATTATATGTACCAAAAACATTATTTTTTATAGCTTCCGCAGGGCTGTCCTCCATAAGGGGAACGTGCTTGTGAGCAGCCGCATGAAAGACAAGCTGAGGAGCAAATTCCTCAAACAATGTATCAAGTTTGTCATAATCTCTTACAGAAGCAATACGTACCTGCAAATTAAGGTCATCTCCATATTTACGTACAAGTTCCTGCTGTATTTCATAGGCATTATTTTCATATATATCCACAATAACAAGCATTTCAGGATTGTATGAAGCAATCTGTCTTGAAAGTTCGGAACCTATAGAGCCTCCTCCGCCTGTTACCATACATACTTTACCTTCTATAAGCTTTTTAATGCTTTCCTGTTCAAAGCTTATTGGGTCTCTGCCAAGCAAATCCTCAAGATTAATCTTTTTAGTTTGCCCAAGCAAGGTTTCACCCACAATCATCTTATGCATGTGAGGAAGAATATTTACATCGCATTTTGTCTGTTTACAATATTCCAGAATCTTCTTTCTTTCTTTACCTGAACAAGATGGAATAGCAATAATTATCTTTTCAATATCATTTTTTTTCACAAGATAAGGTATGTCCGAAACAACACCGCCTACATTTATACCATGAATGTATCTGCCTATCTTTTGTCTGTCATCATCAACAACTACAACAGGCAGGTATTGACATTCGGGCTGTAGCATTTCACTTATAATAACATGACCTGCATAGCCTGCACCTACAACCATAGTTCTAATAGTTTTTTCAACAGAATGTGTTTGCTTCAACCAATAACAACCACTTTTGTAAATCATTCTGCTTAAAATTATCATAAATACAGAAATTGCGTATGTAAATGCCATGTGAGTTTCAGGATAACCCAGACCATACCCGAAAATCAAATACAATATACCTGACAAAACCCAACCACACGTTAAACTTATGGCACAGTATATGAGTTCCTTAGTCTCTACAAATTTCCAAATAAACCTATATGCACCAAATACCTGTATAGACAGTACGGAAATTAAAGAAAATACCAGGGTGAATACCAAAAAAGCCATAGGCTCAATATACATACCGACTATTTGATACAATATAAGATAAGCAATACCCGAGGAAAACATAACTATGCAAAAATCAATAAACTTCAACAAGGTTTTTTTTAAACCAACATTAGCATTCGAATCAAACTTCATCACTTAATCCCCTAACATATATACTTATTTTAATTATACAATATATAAATCAAAAAATCAAGGGGTATATTTTATATGTTTTTTTACAAAAAACTCTGAAGTTTATATTGAATTTTTAAAGTTGATATGTTATACTGTTTCAAGTATTTAAAAACGAGGTAATTACGTTGGCTAATATTTACGAAAAATGCACTCTCTGCCCAAGAGAATGTAAAGTAAACCGGTATAAAAACAAGGGTTATTGTAACACCCATAGCAAATTACTTATTGCAAGGGCGGCATTACACATGTGGGAGGAGCCTTGTATTTCAGGCACAAAAGGGTCTGGCACCATATTTTTTGGCGGTTGCTCAACAGGGTGTATATATTGTCAGAATGCACAGATACGTGATGGCAAGGCAGGTAAGGAAACTGACGAATACAGACTTGCCGAGATATTTTTTGAACTTAAGGAACAAGGAGCAAACAACATTAACCTTGTTACGCCAACCCACTTTATACCCCATATTATAAAAGCTCTTGATATTGCAAAATCACAAGGCTTGAATATTCCCATAGTTTATAACACAGGCGGGTATGAAAAGGTAGAAACCCTTAAAATCCTTGATGGATACATAGATATTTATCTGCCTGATTTTAAATATTACCGCACTGAAACCGCAAAGGAATATTCCAATGCAGAGGATTATACAGACTATGCAAAAAGGGCTATACAGGAAATGGTGCGTCAGGTGGGCAAACCTGATTTTTTTGATAACGGTATTATGAAAAAAGGTGTTATAGTAAGGCATTTAATGTTGCCTGAACATCTTGAAGAATCAAAGGAAATAATAAATTATTTGTATTGTACATATAAAAATGATATTTTTATAAGCATTATGAATCAATATACCCCTATGCCTCAAATGGCAGACCACAAAATTTTAAGTCATAGGGTATCGGAAAATGATTATGATGAGCTTGTAAACTTCGCAATTGACATAGGCGTGGAAAATGGATTTATCCAGGAGGGCGAAACTGCAACGGAAAGCTTTATTCCTGCCTTTGACAATAGTGGTGTTTAAATAAAAATGTGAGTTCGAAACCTTCCTCACACTAAACAAAACTAAAGGAGAGTAAAAAATGAAAAAAACAAATGTAAAAGGCATTACCTATGCCTCAATAATTGCGTCACTTTATGTTGTGCTGACCTTTATTGCAAACGGTCTTGGACTTGCCAGCGGCGTAATTCAGATAAGAATTTCCGAGGCATTGACAATTCTGCCTGTATTCACACCTGCGGCCATACCGGGATTATTTATAGGCTGCATTATTTCCAACATTATTACAGGCGGTGTAATATGGGATGTAATATTTGGCAGTATTGCTACCCTGATAGGTGCAATAGGCACATATTACTTAAGAAAGCATAAATATCTGGCTGTTATACCCCCAATACTTGCAAATGCAATTATTGTACCCATTGTGCTTGTGTATGCATACGGTGCAAAGGAAGCCTTACCCTACCTTATGTTCACAGTAGGCATAGGTGAAGTAATTTCCGCAGGATTGTTGGGAATGTTACTTTATACTTCCCTTTCAAAACACAAAAACATATTTAAATAAATAAAAGGGCTGTAGCAAAATTATTTTGCTACAGCCTCTTTTGTTTTTCCAAGTACTGTTCAAATCAAATTCTTCTATTCATACATTTTCTCATATTTATCTACCACAACTGGGGTAAAAGGCTGCATGCAATTTTAAAATATACAATAAGACTGATTGCATC
>JAZSKK010000181.1:0-2892 GCA_045534795.1 Clostridia bacterium
CTTTTGTCTTCCTAAGACCGCTTGGCCTCCGACTTAAGCTTGTAACGGCACGAACCTAATGCTGATGACGGAGTATATTTCATTAAGCTCAATTCTTCAGGGTCTTCCTTGCTCATATCTATCAGATTATCATCCAAAACACCCTTGATACCATTTAAAGCACCGTAAACAGCAGTAATTTCCTCACTGTCCAAAGCCGCCTTGATAGCACCATAAGCACTGGCATTAATAACCGATGTTGGTCCTCCTGACTGACCGATAATACATGCACCTTTCAATGTTGCCATTTAAAAGTCCTCCCTTTTCAAATAATGAAATATTAACTATACAGAATTTATTTAGTGAAACACTATAAATCCTTTTTTATAGTATAACACCAAATCAACATAAAATCAATTATTTTTTTACCTTGTGCAATACTAAATCAGTACCGTCCTTCATAGTAAAATTCACATTACCATATATATGCACAAGGTTATCGGTATCTGCTATTATTGCATCAAGATTGTATTCCTCTATATATTCCTGTGCCTTATCAAGCCCTGCAGAAAAAAGTATAGTTGACCAGCAATCTGCATCAATCGCACTTTTGCAAATAACAGTCACACTTAAAATATCAGTCTGGGCAGGAAAACCTGTATATGGGTCAAAAATATGGTGATATTTTACCCCATCCTGTTCAAAATACCGTTCATATCCACCTGATGTCGCAACAGAACAATCTGAAGCTGTAATTATTCCGAAATAGTCACCGTCATTTTTTGACAAGGGATTACGTACCCCTATGGTCTTTTCACCTATTGCAACAATATTGCCGCCCAAATCCACAATTCCGTCATTTACCCCATATTCCTTCAGGATACGACACGCCTCATCTGCGGCATATCCCTTGGCTATACCTCCAAGCTCTATTGACATGCCTTTGGGCAACACAAGTTTATTATTATCATCTATAACAACTTTTTTATAATCCACAAGCCTTAATGCTTCCTCTATTTCCGTATTATCAGGCACACTTGGCTTATCTCCGTTAATATCCCACAAATCACATACAGGCTTTATTGTAATATCAAAGCCGCCTTTGGAAACATCTCCATAATATATGCCCTTGTTTATTACAAAAGCAGTATCATCATTTAAAAAACCTGTTGCAAGGTCAGAGGATTTACTATGCGAAGACATACGCTTATCAATTTCACGCACCCTTTCAAAAGCTTTATTTACAGCCTCTTCCCTATACCCCTTAACGTTGATTGAAGAAATTGTATTGAGTACAAACTGTGTTTTTGATGTGTTACGCAAACCACTGACATACGCTATCGCAAAAATAACACAAAAAATCAGTATTAAGCTTACATATTTTTTCATATTATTGCTCCAATATCTTATATATAGTTTTTACCATAAATTACATCTCGTACATTTTCTGCATTGTTTTCTTTCTTACTATCATAAATGTTATCAGATGCATACATATTACAACTCCCCATGAAATTGGCCAGCACATATACAAAAACCATATTTTTCGGTTAAAGGGAAGTATTGCAAACACCCATAACAGTCTAAAACCACAAGCACCAAAAACCGAACATAACGCCGGTGCTTTTGAATGGCCCAAGCCACGCAAGACACCTGCTATAACCTCCATAATACCACATAAAAAATACAGGCACCCAACAAGGGTTACTCGGATAATTCCAACCTTTAATGCTTCAGGAGAATCCACAATGTATATGCTTAATAATTGTGATGAAAAAATTACGGTAAGTCCTCCCAGAAGAAGTCCTACACAGCATGCACACATTACAGACGTTTTAAATGTTTTATATATTCTTTTCTCTTTCTTGGCACCATAATTTTGTCCAACCGATGTCATCGCCGCCTGATAAAATGCATTCATAGAAACATATACAAAGCCTTCTATGCTTCCTGCTGCAGTATTGCCTGCAATAGCCGCTGTACCAAAGGAATTTACCGCGGATTGTACAACGGTATTCCCCAAAGCAAATACAGAGCTTTGAATACCTGCAGGGAGTCCTACAGATAATATGTCCTTAATTTCTTCCTTATTAATTTTAAGTTCCCTTAAATTTATTTTGTATGGAGCATCCGAATACATAAGAGTGTACATAATAGCTAAAGCCGAAAGATAATTTGCAACAATAGTTGCAATAGCAACACCCGCTACGCTCATGTGAAAGCCTATTACCAAAACAAGATTTAACCCAACATTTGCAATACCTGTAATAGCCAATATGTATAATGGGCGTCTGGTATCGCCGACTGCTCGTAAAACAGCAGCACCAAAGTTATAAACCAGGGATGCAGGTACTCCTAAAAATATAATACGCATATACAAAGCCGCCGAATCGATAATATCCTTTGGCGTCCCCATAAGTGATAACAAGGGCTTACAAAAAACAAGTCCCACACACATTGCTACCAAGCCTACAATTACACTAAGTGCAACTGATGTATGTGCAATCTTCCTTAATCCCCACATATCACCTGAACCATATTTTTTTGAAACGGCAACACTTACACCTACCGACACCCCAATAAACAGGTTTGTCAGCAAGCTTGACAAGCTGCTTGTTGAACCAACGGCAGACAGTGCCTGTGTCCCCGCCCATCTTCCTACAACCACAGTATCCGCAGCATTATACAAAAGTTGCAATATGCTGGACAACATCAGCGGAATAGCAAAAACAATCAAGTTCTTCAAAATTGACCCCTGAGTCATATCAATTTCGTACTTTCGTGCCATGGTTTAACCTCCAAAAATATTCAGTCTTTACATTATATCACTACAAATATTAAAAAGCAATAGAACAAAATAGAAAAAGCGTATTGCTTTACGCAATACGCTTTTTTCTGGTGGGAACAATAGGG
>JAZSKK010000218.1:0-6117 GCA_045534795.1 Clostridia bacterium
TCAGTACCTGCATCTGTGCCTATTATATATTCATAGCTGGTAACACCTGAATCACCCGGAAAATTAAAGCTAAATTCAAATGTTCCGCTTGTTGAACTTGTAGTCTGGTCTATGTACACAATATTATCTTCTGTAACATTATCTGCATCTTCACAAACTATTAAAGCCACCATATTTTCCTGAACAGCATCAGGAATCTGCCCATAAATATGTACAGCATCCCCGCTAATACTTACATTAGAAGTAATTGTATTAGCATCTGCATATACGGAAACACCCAAAAACAAAAGTACAAATAATATACTTGTAAAAATAAATATTTTTCTTTTCATTGTTATTTGTCCCTGCTTTCAAAATAAATTGGAAGCAAAGGAACAGCTTTATCTATTTATTAATTTTTTCTACTATCCCTTTGCTGATTCCTGTCAATCTGCTTATCTGCCTTATGGATAGCCCTTTTTGTCTTAATTTTAATATGCACTTGTCCCTCTTTTTAAATTCCAGTGCCTGAAATTCAGGGGCATTACTGCACCCCGAGACTTTTTCTATTATTATTTTCGCATCATTATCATTAATCCTGAAATCACAATCTCTTATATCCAGGCAAACATCATCATTAATTTCATTATGGAATTTTATAAATCTTTCTTTATCCAATATTGAAAATATATATTGACTGTCTATCAGACCATCGCTTGTATTAATATATTCCCCATAGCTACTGTATTCGTAACTTTCAATATTTCTAACGATGTTTGCCTTAATCGGATTTTGATGTATATATCGTATAACTGTAAGCAAATATCTATCATCCTCTACAGGCTCACTTTTAAACCTGTCCTGAAAAAGATGCCCCCTGCGGTAATATTTCCAGTTGTACCAATAAACATAACTTGATGCTATTCGTTTCAGTATTTTGTCAATATCTTCTTTTCCAACTTTCAACAATATGTGTATATGGTTGGACATAAGGCAGTAAGCAAATATTTTATATCCGCTTATTTCTTTATAAGCTTTCAATGTTTCGATGAATTTTTCATAATCTTCATCATCTTCAAATATAATTTGTTGATTAATACCTCTCAACATTATATGATAAATTCCGCTTTCACTTTTCTGTCTTGGACTTCTTGGCATACTTTTCACCTCAACAGAATTTTACCATATCACGATTGAACGGTCAAGACAGTAGAACCGTCCCCTTGTCTTTTGATTTAACGGTCAAGACAGTAGAACCGTCCCCTTGTCTTTTCTTCATTTCCAATCACAAATCAAATTTGGAACGGATACGCACGAATCGATAAGTGTATTTCTTTTATTGTTTGCATAGTCCCAAACAACTATGCTATGCCCCAAAACAATATCATTATCAAAAAGATTTTTAACTGCAGTTACTATAGAAATTTCATCCTCTACGAGCAAAACATCTCTATCTGGCGAAAAGCAATAACTGTATGCACTACCATCATATTGGTATTCATTTTCTGTTATCAGATTTTTAACAATTAACACATCATTGTTTTTATATGCAAGTTTTGCTCCACATACAATTGGATCATATCCTATTACATAATCCTTAACTTTACCTGATAAAATGTTAACGGCTTTAATTCTTCGATTCTCATCTGAATAATATAAAATTTCTCCATCATCTGACCATGAATGAATTTGAGAACCATTATCCCTAATCAAAATCTTCTTTTCTTTTGATTCTTTGTCATATAAGAATATATAATTATCTTTGGATATGCTTATTGTATTATCATTACAAATAGTAAAAAAATCAAAAGGTTCATCTTGATAAATGATTGTTTCCTCATTAGTATTTAAATTATATTCACTTATAACGTCAAATTGATTCAAGAAAATTGCATTGTTTTCTGACCATACAGCTTGTAATCCATTTGTTGATATTTTGTAGAATTCTTCTTTTGAACAATCATACATAGTTATTGCATTAGTACCACTATTGTCCAAGTTAAATAGAATTTGTCCGTTGATATCAATCGAGTCTTTGACATGTACGAATTTGATTAATAATATCAATATAATTGCTACGCCAAAAATATATATGTGTTTCTTCACAACAATTTCCTTTCATTATTAATATGGAGTTTTCAAGGCTGTATCTAACATCCATAGCCAATAACTTGTATGATACATTCGAGTATATGTAAATGAATCGTTTGGTGCTACTCTTTTATCGTAGAAAATCCCTGCAGATGAAGCAACCGAACTCGTCATATGGTCACAGTTATGAGTAGCTAAATTATATTCGCCAGGATTATTATACAATTTTGCTATCTTCGCCAACCCTTTTTGTCCATTAGCAGATGAAACTGTGAGATATAAGTTACCATTATATGATTCTGATTGAATTGTACCATTACTTGCAACAAGTTTGGAACTTTTATTGTTGTACAAAAGATTATTCCAATCAGTTGAATTCAAAAAGGCAATTCTCATTTGTCCGTTGTCAATTGCCTTTCCGTTTTCGGAATAATAACTAAATAACAACCCTTGGTCATTTTCGTTTAGCAATAATGTTGCTGTATGACCTGCACCAAGAGCGGCACTTGAATTTAACAGAATCATATGTCTATTGATATTATTGGCATTGAATCCTCTGATTTTATCTGCCATTTCTGCAATTGCTTTCTTTTCAGCATCACTGTCAGCTAATGACCAAGCTAATGACAACCCTCCTGAGCCGTCTTTTTTTGTCCCATTTAAAATGATTTGTATGCTTTCATTTAATTTTTCGTCACCTTCTTTAATCATTCCTGTAGGATCAACAAACATAATAGGATTATTGCCACAATACGCATACCAATTATTCCCATCCTTTACAGGATCCTCTGTTATGAATCTTCCTATACTTGGGTCATAATATCTATTCCTTAGATATATGAAGCCTGTTTCCTCGTCATAATATTCACCGCAGTATGCAAATGGATTATTGTCCGTTCCTGTTTGCTTAATCAAATTGCCGTAGGCATCATATTCATAGCTTTGAATTACCGTACCGGTATATGTGTTTGTATCTGCTACATTACCATGGTAGTCGGTACGGATATAATTAATATTATCGTCGGCATCCACCCTGTAAATCAATCCGGCTACACCACGGATATAGTTATTTGACGATGTTCCGTCATCATCATAGATTATGTTCATTCCGTCATAAACAAAGCTTATTGTCTTTGTATTATCACCTGTTGTTACGGTCTTTTCCTCACGCAGGTTATTTCCGCGGTATTTATAGCTTGAAACTGTTCCGCCTACATTTGCACCTATTAACCTATTCCATCCGTCATAGTTATAGGTACTCAGGTATGGTGAACTGCCTGACAGGGTTATTTGTTCCTCGTCTGTTTCAGTTAAGTTTGAAACAACAGACTGTGTCTTTGTTATCAGGTTGCCGTTATTATCATAGAAATAATTGTACTCATTTACAACATCTGCACCTGTTTCTGTACTTGACAACAATTTATTATTTTTATCATAAATATATGAAACATTGGTTGTACCGTCCGTTTTGGCGGTCATATTGTTATACTTATCATAAGTATAGTTAATATCAGCTCCGTCAGAATGTGTTTCTGACGTTAGTCTGCCTATACCGTCATAAGTAAATGTTGTAAAAATACCATCATTGTTAACCGTTTGCATATTACTGGATAAATCATATGTCATAACATAAGACTTTATACTAGAACCTATTGCTGTTTGTTTTCTTGTTACAAGATTTTCAGCATTATATAAATATCCTACCCATTTTCTTACCCTTATACCCTCATACAGGTGCTCAAATAACAAATTGCCATTATTATCATATGTATATTCAGCCCTATAATTACCGTTATACATATTTGTAACACGGTTATAGTTGTCATATTCATATGTTGTACTTTGCTGTTGTTCGCCGTCTACTGTCAGCACAAAGCTTGTAACATTTCCGTTTGCATCATAAGTATATGTCTTTACGGAATTGTCCGTAATCTCCGAAAGGAGATTACCTATACTATCATAATTATACTCCGTTGTGCCCATATTGTCAATCATACTTATTACATTTCCTACCATATTATAGGTATATGTAATGGAATCCGTTGAACCATCAGCAGTTACGTAGGACTTATTAAGCAAATTTCCGTTTATATCGTAGTTATATGTTGTATTTGTGCCGTTTTTATCCGTTTCGCCAACCAACATACCAAGCAGGTTATATCTGTAATGTGTAATTCCGCCCATTGGGTCAGTTTCCTTTACAACATTACCGTAGGAATCATATGTATATTCCGTAATTCTGTGATTTACAGAATTTATTTCTTCATCAACAGAGCATAATCCTTCAACAGTTTTTAATACTCTGCCTGAATCGTCATACACATATTTAATTACCAAATTATTTTCATCAGGCTTGGTAATTACGTCCGTAAGCATATTACGTGAATTATACACATTCTTGGTTGTATTATATGTTGTGTTGTCAATATAATTCCTTGTCTGTGCCAAATTGCTATTTGCATCATAATAATAAGCGATAAACTTTGCAGATGATTGTTCCGATGCCTGTCTGCCCATATTATCATAGGTATATGTTGTAACATTACCTTTTCTGTCTTCAACAGTACTTAACAAACCCGTAACAGAATCATATGTATAAATTATATTTCCATCTGCAGTAGTTTCTTGTGTTTTTCTACCACCATAATCATAGATATATGAAATAGTGTTAGCTGTACTACCTTCTGCATTTGCTTTAAAATCCTTTACAGAAAGAATATTGCCTGCATAATCTGTTGTATAAGTTTGGTTATACGTTTTACCGTCAAAAGCTACAGTATCCTTTGTTTTATATCCATATTTATCCGTATATTGGCTTACTGTTGCATAATCATTTTCTGACGTATATGCAATAGTTTCCGTTACAGACGCATTAGACGAATAGTAAGGATAGTATTTATATTGTTTTTTGCCTATTACGTTACTGCCCTCCAACACTAATTCCTGTGATGGCTTGCTGTCGGAATAATAAGTATATTCTACTGTACCCTTTACAGTGCCATCGTCATTAAACATTTTTACATCAGTAAGGTTATTGAATGTGTCATAACTTCTTTCAGTTACCAAATTCCAATTACTTCCGTCATACAGATAACCTTTTATAAAATATCCAAAGCCGTCATATTCATATTTTACTTTTCTGCCCGTTTCATCCGTAGTAATGATTGTATTGTTTATATAGTCATAAACATTGGTTACAAATGTATTATCAGGGTTTATTGTCTTTATAACATTGCCCCTGCTGTCATATTGATACTGTGTAATGTTTCCCTTGGCATCAGTTGAAGAAATTAATCTGCCCAGATAATCATATGTTTCAGTCGTAACAATATCCTGTGCAGTAGTTTCATCAGCCGTTCCATTTATGGTCGGCACTGATGACACTGTATAAGTTACGGTCAGATAGTTGGCAGTAGGGTTTGTTCCGTCATATGTGGTGTAATCATAAGCTATATTTGTAGTAACCCCTCCAACTATAGTTTTAATTATATCACCATTTGCTGAATAAGTATAAGACGTTCCATCATATTCCATTACTAAATCGTTTTCATTTTTTCTTGCAACATTGGATGAAATTATATATTTGCCATCAGATGATAATGTGTTTTGAATTCCAGCAAAATATGCATAATCTTTCTTTTCAAAATAATATAACATCAAGTTACATTCGTTATATGCTGCCGTTTGTATTTGTATACCATCACGAACAGTTGATATTATATTTTCTCGTATATCATAGCCATAAGATTCCGAAACAGAGTTCCCTGTGCCATTTGCAGCAGACTTTGTAGTTGTAACAACTGTTGACACCACATATCGCCCAAGTGCTGATTTCATATATGTACAGTCTTTTACAATATAATATCCATTACCTCCTTCAGTATTTTCTTCAATTTGTTGAATAAGGTTATCTTCATTATCAAATTTTTTTATAACACGATAATTTGGTCTGTTATGATATGTTATAATTGTTTGTGCAGTAAATACCCCATTACTAATATTATAACTATAATCATATAGCATTTTATTCTTTTCTATACCATCAGT
>JAZSKK010000243.1:0-3099 GCA_045534795.1 Clostridia bacterium
CTTGACCTTGTTATGGAAGATGAAAAGGTTGTGGAAGCAATACCTTCTATCGGTTATGTACACCGTGGATTGGAAAAGCTTATTGAAAAAAGAGATTTTAACGATTATTTATATGTTATAGAAAGAATTTGCGGTATCTGCAGCTATATGCACGGTATGGGCTATTGCGAAGCATTGGAAAGAATTTTTGATGTTGAAATCCCTGACAGAGCAAAGTATCTTCGTACAATATGGTGCGAAATGTCAAGACTTCACAGTCATTTGCTATGGCTTGGTCTTTTGGCAGATGCATTCGGCTTTGAAGCATTGTTCTATCAGTGCTGGAGAATGAGGGAAAAAATTCTTGATATGTTTGAAGCTTCAACAGGCGGACGTGTTATATTCTCCGTTAACAAGGTTGGCGGCGTGCTTAAGGATATGGACAGTGAAATGCTTGGCACATTTATTAAGATGTTTGATGAAAT
This sequence comes from Clostridia bacterium, assembly GCA_045534795.1. Lineage (GTDB taxonomy): Bacteria > Bacillota > Clostridia > Monoglobales > Firm-18 > CAZNKU01. The sequence goes on from JAZSKK010000243.1 coordinate 465, forward strand.
GGAATCAGACATTAAAAAGCTTACAGAAGTATTCCTTACTGACCATTCAGTTATTTCAAGACTTAAGGGTGTTGGCGTGCTTACAACTGAAGAAGCTTTAAACCTTGGTGCGGTAGGTCCTATGCTACGTGCAAGCGGTGTAGAATACGACGTACGTAAGCTTGGCTATGCAGCATACGACAATATTGACTTTAAGATTATTACAAGCAACGATTGTGACAGCTTTGCAAGATGTGCTGTACGTATTGGTGAAATATTCCAGTCATTTGACATTATCCGTCAGGCTGTTAAGCAGATTCCTGATGGCGATATTGCTACAAAAATTACAGGAAACCCTGATGGTGAAGCCTTTGTAAGATTGGAACAGCCTCGTGGCGAAGCTATTTACTACGTTAAAGCTAACGGAACTAAATTTTTGGAACGTGCAAGAGTAAGAACTCCTACATTTACAAATTTAAGCCCCCTTGTTAAGATTTTGCAGGGTTGTGATTTTGCAGATGTACCTATTTTGATTCTTACAATCGACCCTTGCGTAAGTTGTACAGAAAGATAAGGAGGTCCTATTAAATGTCTAAATTTATGAGTTTTGCAGGCCATGCCCTATCAAATCTGTTTCACAAACCGGTAACAACTTCTTACCCTTTCGTAAAAAATGAATATACCGAAAGAACACGCGGAAGCATACAAATAGATATTGATGATTGCATATTCTGCGGAATGTGTTCAAGAAAGTGTCCGTCAAATGCCATTAAAGTTGATAAGGCTACAAAAACCTGGTCAATAGAGCGTATGGGCTGTGTGCAGTGTGCATACTGTGTTGTAAGCTGTCCTAAAAATTGCTTGCACGTTGACAGAAATTATACTGAACCAAGCAACACAAAAACTGTTGATACATAACAGGGCAAAGTTGAGGAAGCTAAAGCTTCTGCAGGCGGCGAAGTGCAGTTTAAGGAAGAAAACTGTATCTACTGCACACTTTGTGCTAAAAAATGCCCTGTTGGTGCAATTACAGTAGATAGAGAAGCAAAGTCCTGGTCAATCAACAAAGAGGAATGTATCAAATGTGGTGCATGTGTTGAAGCTTGTCGAAAAGACGCTCTTTCAATGGGCGGCGGTGAAGAAAAAGTTGAAGAAGCTGCATCAGGTAATGTTGAAATTGACATTGACACATGTGTACTTTGCGGACTATGTGCTAAAAAGTGCCCTGTAAATGCTATTGAAGTTGACAGAGCAAACAAAACCTGGTCAATTAACAGAGACGAATGTATCCAGTGCGGTGCATGTGTTGGCGGTTGCCCTAAAAAATGTCTTAAGCAGGACGGCTCTGCCGATGCTAAAACAGGCAAAGATACAATTACTAAAGCATAAAACAAGAGGTGTTATAAATGCATGAACATCACGAAGCGTGTCACATCATTGAACACGCATTAGAGGCTGCAAAAGAACGCAACCACAGCAAGGTTGTAAGAATAAACCTTGTAATAGGAGAAAATTCCGGTTATTCACCAGAGGCGGTTAAAATGAATTTTGAGCTTGCTTCAGAAGGTACAATCTGCGAAAATGCAGAAATTTGTGTAAAGGAAGTCAAGGCCGTTTTGAAATGTCCAAACTGCGGAGAGTTGTTTCCAAGAAAACCATTTCATTACGAATGCCCTCACTGTAATACTGAAGGCATACCTACCGATATCGGCAAGGAAATGGCTATTGACAGCATAGAAACCGAATGACCGTAAAAATTACAGTATACGGGCTTGTACAAGGCATAGGCTTTCGCCCCTATGTACAGCGTGTTGCCGAACATTTTAACCTTAAAGGTAATGTAAAAAATATCGGCGGTATTGTAGAAATATTCATAAATGCAGATAATAAGATATTGAGCAGTTTTGTTCAATATCTTATTTCTCATAAGCCCGTAGGTTGTGAAATATATAAAACCGAAACCGAAATTACTCCTGACCAGAATTTTAACTCTTTTAAGATTATTGAAAGTGATGATTGTGATGTTTTACCTGTAATACCTGCCGATATAGGCGTATGCAAAAAGTGTATGGATGAATTTGCCGATTCAAAAAACAGACGGCATAATCATCCTTTTATAAGCTGTATTTCCTGCGGTCCAAGATACAGTATTATTAAAAAATTACCATACGACAGAATAAATACAACTATGGATATATTCCCTATGTGCAAAGGTTGTGACGAGGAATATACCACAACGGACAACAGACGTTGTTATGCACAGACTATTGCATGCAATGAATGTGGTCCTGTTTTGAAATACACATCTGACGGCAATCCATTGGAGCGTGCAACTGATGACATAAAAAACGGCAAAGTAATAGCCGTACGTGACATTGGAGGATACCATTTTGTATGCAAGGCTACTGATGAAATTGCCGTAGAAAGATTACGAAACCTTAAACTGCGTGAGGAAAAACCCTTTGCAGTAATGTTTTGTGATGTAAGTGAAATTGAAAATTATGCCCATATATCTCCAAAAGAACAAGAGGCTTTAACATCCGATGCAAGACCAATAGTTCTTGTAAAAAAGAACAACATAAACATTCTGCCCTCAAATGTATGTGAAAACAGCAACGATATAGGTGCCTTTTTAAGTCGGATCGTAGCCATGTCG
>JAZSKK010000075.1:0-2273 GCA_045534795.1 Clostridia bacterium
ACAAAAGCTCCTGACAACTTCTTGGCTCACAGAACGACATGGCTACGATCCGACTTAGAATGAACATATTGGAATTTATTCTACAAGGATTTAACTTTCTTAAAAGGCTTTAGCAGTAATGTTGCTGCTGTGTGTACGGCGTATGAAAATACAAATGTACCCACAAGTATTGCAACAAGGTATAGCATATTGTTGCTCAGATATACTGTATAACCCAGTATGTTTATATTACTGCGGAGGAAGAAGATAAACAAAGCGTGTGAAAGATATAGCTCAAAGGATAACTTTCCGCAGATGTTTAAAAGCTTGTTTCCCATTTGCATTTTCATTGAAAGCAAAATAATAAATATTGAAAAAGCAGCAGAGCATACAATTTCTGTTAATAGCAAAGAAAGTGTGCTATCTCCGTATTTTGATATTGTGTAGTACATAGTCAAACAAAATATTACTGTGGTTGTGATAATAAATGTTAAATAATGCTTTTTAAAAAATCCGTTTATCAAAGCCTTATAATTACAGTACCACATTCCAAGCACAAAGCATGGTATGGAATTATACCACCACAAGCCCAAATCACTTTTGCCGTAAAATCTGTTTAGTACATACATAATCACAATGTATAATGCTGTATATGCAGTTATTGCAATTATACCCTTTTGCTTAAATATTTTAAAGCAAAGGTAAAAGCCTATGTACATAATTATAATTGCCATAACGTACCAAAGATGGTAGCCGAATATTGAAAGAACTATGTATTTTGCATCCAATACACCTATAAAGTGTTTTGCATAAATGTAAAACAAATTGATAATATAGTAGGGTATCAAAATAGTCAAAAGTCTTTTTGTGAAAAAGTTCTTCAGATAATTTGCCTTGTTTTTAACACCAAACATAAGCCCATAGCCTGATATAAAAAAGAACATCCCTACCATTAAAAAGCCTATACACTCAAAAAAGTAAAATGACGGATATATATCTGCAAAATAGGTACAAAGATGGTGAAATACTACATAGATTGCACACAACCCTTTTAATGCGTTTGTATGGATTAGGTTAAAATTATCTTCGTAAAATTCACCTGTACCTGATATTTTTGAACCGATTATGAGTATTAAAATTGATATAAAAATAATCATTTTATCTACCTTCTGTATATATTTTCATACTGATTATTGCATAATTGACATATTTTGTCAAGAAATATTAAAGTTGTTTGAATTTTTAAGGTTTTTATGTTAAAATGTCTAGGTAAAACTGAAAGGATGTTTGTAATGTATAAAAAGTGTATTTATAATAACAAAGCGGTTGCGTATGTGGAAAATCCATGGGTTTTTAAAACAGATGCGGATAAGGAAAAGATTTTTGAAATTACATTTGAAAGTGCAGAAACCTATACACAAGGCAGTATTGAAGCAGTTGTTGAAAAATATAACTGTGCGGAAACGGACTATGCATTAAAAGTTTATGCTACTATAGGCAACATTAAGTTTATGGTTGACAGAATCAAGGCTAAACAACCAATAAATGTATATTCATATTATTGCTTTGAAAATGAAAGCAGAGGTGTTTCTATCAACATTCCTGACAAAAGCAAGCTTGTTGTACGTAATGGTGCAAACGGCTTTAAGTTTTTCAGAATGAAAAATGAGGTTGATGGTAATGATATGCTTCCTTTTGGGTGTTTGCAGATGCCGGAAGGTGTTGCATCAAACGGCGTTGATTTGAAAATGAATTTCTATGACGGTATGCATAAGGAGGGTATTGACCATACAAAGGTTTTTTGTATTTGTGCAGGCGATAGTGCAACTGTACGTGGCTGGCATATGAAAAATACTGAAGATGGCGGTTTCCTTGCTGAACCGAAGGATAAGGCAAATAATTATGTGCTTTATACAGAAGGGGATACGGTAACAATAAAAGGGCTTAATTCTGGTGAAATTTTGGCCATAGATTTGAAAAAATACATGTAGCACATAAAAAAGCACGGCAGGAAAACTGCCGTGTTTCTTTTTTAATAAAATTTGCTGTACAGATAGTCAGGACCGTTTTCCTTAAGCCATGTATAACCTAAGTATTCGCCAATAGCCTCTGCGAGTTTTTTGTCTTTTATTTCGTAATTCGGGTCCTCAAGCCATCTTTGATATTCGTATTCGTTCTTTTCGTTTAAAATATTGTTTTTTATAAGCTGTGCCTTATAGTTATCAAGCTTTACTTTATAATCAAGCTCAGCTTCTTTTGCGTTTGTCTGGTCTTTAATTATATTTCGTTGTCTT
>JAZSKK010000232.1:0-2157 GCA_045534795.1 Clostridia bacterium
CTTCCTGATAATCGTTCATAATCAATCATCCAATTCTTCAGTTTCTTCAAATTCTATTTGTTCTTCTTCAATTTCCTGAATAAGTTCAGAAACATCTTCTTCAATATCTTCTTCAATTTTACCGCTTATTTCACATTTACCTACAACGCTTGAGCCTTCTTCAACAATAAGACTTCCGCATTTTTGGTCGCCGCTTATAGAACCTGTTGCTTTGATTGTAAGCTGACCTGATGCTTCAACATCGCCGATAACATTACCTGCAATTATAATATTTTTAGCAGTAATATTACCTGTGATAACAGATTTGTCACCTGATACAAGGTCACCCTTTAAAGTGATATTACCGTCAACAGCTCCGTCAACTTTAAAATTGCCTTTACCTGTGATATCACCTGTAATTATTGCCCTTTTGCCAATTAAAGTGTCGATTTTAATAATGTCGCCTTGTTTAAATTTTGGAAATTTCATTTTCATTCTCCTTCAAATATAAATTTCTTTCTGTTTGGAAGTATCAATATCGGATTAAAGCCGAGGCATACTTTTTTCAGACCATCGGTTATAAGCTGTGGCTTTATGTTAAACGTATTGCCTGCCGATACCGTTACATATAAGGTAAAGGTTTTGTCATCCTTTTTTTCAATCCTGTGGTCAAAAATATGGTCAGAAAGATTAATTTCCTTCATTTGCCTTTTGCTCTTTTTTTCTATTAAAATTTCCCTGCCTGACAGCGCGTCCTCAATTTCGTCATAATTAAGAGGTGAGTCATTTTCATATTCAATAACATATTCCGCTTTTACAATAACAGGAGTTTTTTCGTCAGAATATTCTGCAGATATAATCTCAATACTTTGGGGAGGCATTTTTTCATTAACAGCTTTTATAAAATCCTCCACAGGCATTTGCTCATTCATTTTTATTTCCACAATTTCACATTCGCTGGTAGTACCTACACCCAGTGGAAGAGCAAAGCTCATTACAGCGTGTGGATTAAAGCCTTCAGAATATTTAAAGGGTATCTGGGCACGACGCATACCACGTACAAAGGTACGCAAGATGTCAAGATGCCCTGTGTATCTTAACGCCTCTCCTTTTTTAAATGTTGCTCTTAGCACAGTCGCCACAGATACCACCTCCAAACTTATTTGCACCGCAGCCGCTGCACTTTTCACGGCATTGAGGGGTTGTAACCTCGCTATGTGCTTTTTTACTTTCGCTAATCATAAAGCTTTTACTTACACCAATGCTTATGTGGTCCCATGGTAAAACTTCATCATATTCACGTTTACGTGTTGCATAAAAATCAGGGGCTATGCCGCATTTTTTGAATATGTCCATCCATTTTTCAAAGTCAAAAAATTCTGCCCAGCTGTCAAATTTTATGCCTTGCTTATGTGCTTCAAGCATTACCTTATTCAGCTTTCTGTCACCTCTGGCAAATACGGCTTCAAGATAGCTGACATCTGCATCATGCCAGTTGTATTTTATAGAACGTGAACGGATTTTCTTTTGCAAAATTTCCTGCTTGCGTTCCAGATTTTCCATAGTATCCATAGGCTCCCACTGGAATGGGGTAAATGGCTTTGGAACAAAACATGATGTGCTTACTGTAATGCGAAGCCCCTTTGCACGCTTTTCTTTAGGTACGGCAAAATATTGGTCTGCAACCAGATTTGCAAGGTCGGATATGCCCTCAACGTCCTGGTCAGTTTCCGTAGGTAAGCCCATCATAAAGTATAGCTTAACACCATTGTAACCGCCGTTAAAGGCAAGAGATGTAGAATGCTTAATATCTTCCTCAGTTATATTTTTGTTTATAACATCACGGAGTCTTTGTGTTCCTGCTTCAGGGGCAAATGTCAAGCCCTTGTGACGTACCTTTTCCATCAATTCAAGTGAAAAGTTATCTATTCTCAGTGATGGTAAGGAAAGATTAATATTTTTTGGCTTTGTTATATCTAAAAGTCCGTTGCACATAGGCTCGAGTCCTGAATAGTCTGATGTCGAAAGGGAGGTAAGGGAAATTTCCTCATACCCTGTGTTTTTAATCATATCCTCTGCAAGACCAAGCAGACGTTCAGGTGACTTTTCACGTACAGGGCGGTATATCATACCTGCCTGACAAAAACGGCAACCTCTTGTACAACCACGAAATACCTC
>JAZSKK010000200.1:0-5488 GCA_045534795.1 Clostridia bacterium
CCGTTAAAGGAACGACTTACTGCTGCAAAAGCAGAAATAAGTCATTCACTTTAATTTGAAGTAATTAATTATTTATCATTCATTCTGTCATAGCATGTCTGATATATTTCAACTAGTCTATCCATATTTAAAGCTTTAAGCTCTTTAATATAGTTATCCCATTCTTTATCTATATCTTTACCACCTGTGATAAAGTTGTAACGAGCGTTTTGAACATAACCGTTTATACCTGATATAATTGTTGTAGCTTCTTCCTCTTCTTCGCGAGTAAGGATGTAATCATAAACTCTGTCATCAGGGTCAACACCTAAGCTTTCACCATATCTGTTATAAAGCTCTTCTATAGCTTCTGCCTTTGAAATCTGAGCAACGTCATGTGTTACCGCACTACAAGCTGCACTACTTGTCATAATGTGTGGTGAACGTTTGCCCCAATGAGAATTCTGTATAGAACCCCACTGTGTAAGAATTTCCATAGCTGATTCATATCCAAGGAAGCCATACAAACTTTCAGTACCAGCCTCAGGTTCTACCCAGTCAACACCCTTTTCACCATAACGTGTCCATATTGACATTTCTTCACTTGTCATAAAGTCACCGATTCTGAAAGCAACTTCAGGATGCTCACATGCATTTGTAATAAAGTACATATTACCAACACTCATATATGATTTGTGATAAATTGTATTGTTTTCGCCATTTTCAAGGAATACGGGCTTGTATTCTTTGTTTTCACGTCTCTTATCACCAGCTACAAGATATGAAGGAGTTACGTTAAGGAATGAACCAACAATAACTGACTTATTATTAATAAGTGTCTTTAATGTTCCTTCATCCTGTGAGAATGATGTCTTATCAAGCAAACCTTCTGAATACAACATATTCATCCATTTTAGGAATTCCTTGTACTCATCTTCTGAATAGTACATTGAAATTTTACCGTCTTTAAGAGCAGTCAATCTGCTTCCTGTCTTAAGGAAGGCCTGAAGGAAACATTCAGTGAAATAGTCCATAGTAACTTTTCTTGAATAGTCAACTAATGGAATTTCGTCCTTTTTACCATTGCCGTTAAGGTCATTTTCTTTGAAAGCCTTAAGACATGCAACGTATTCGTCCAATGTTGTAGGAAGTTCAAGACCTAACTGGTCAAGCCAAGGTTCATACATCCATATAACCGCTTCAAATCCGCTTGGGAATGATTCGGTAACAGTAGGTATTGTATATACGTTGCCGTCTGTGTTTGTGATTTTAGCAAAAACATCCAAGCCTTTTTCTTCAAACTCTTTAACACGTGGCATAAAATATTCACTTGAATTTACATAGTAGTCATTCAATGGAACAAACATGCCTGCCTCACCGTATGTAAATACTTCCGTGTTACTAAGTGCACCAAAAACTACGTCAGGAAGATCTTTACCAGCAGATAGTGTAAGGTTTATCTTTGACGCAAGGTCACTTGAAGGAACAATGTTGAATTTAATTTCAATGTTACCCTTTTCTTCTACTCTTTTTGTGAAAGAGTTTGTTTCATAGTCTAAAACCATATCCCTTTTATCCAACATAAATTCAAGTTCAACAGTTTCTTTACAGATAGTTTCTGAACCCAACGGATTCAATACAGGGTCCATCACATAATCTCCGCTTGTTGACAAACCACTGTCGTCTTTTGGTCCACAGCCTGACAAAGCAAGTGTAAGCGCCATAGACATAACAAGCATCAATGCAACAAGTCTTAATTTTTTACTTTGGTTTTTGTTGTTCATAAACAACCATACCTCCTTTTTTATTCACGTTTCAAAACCTCGCAGTTTTTATGAATTTATTATAACAAACTGTTAATAATTTGTAAAGTGAAAATTACGAAATTATAGTGAATTTTTTGTAATTTTCATTATTGTTTAGAAAGCTGTCAGATGTAAAAATTCGACAAAAAGTGAAAATTGCTCAATCACACCTAATTAACCCCTTATTCTTTATCGGTTTTTCTGTTTTCCCTGTAAACAGATGGCGATACTCCGCAAATCTTTTTAAACGCCTTGTACAATGAGTTTGAGGAATCAAATCCCGAAGAAGTGGCTACCTCTGCAACAGGCATATTCGTGGTAGATAGCAAATCCTTTGCTTTAGATATTCGCAATTTGCTTAAATAGTTTGAAAAATTGTCTCCTGTTGCCTTTTTCAATATCTGTACAATGGCACGGTCTGACATTTCAAATTTCCCCACCAGTTCAGGCATATAAAAGGATGAATCGCTATATCTTTGCTCTATATAATCAATTATCTGGTTACTTCTTACATCTTCCTTTTTTATATTGCCATTCATCATTTCGCATATCTGTTCTATACAGCCCGTTATCTCGAATGCAATGGAAACCGCATCCTTACCTGAATCAAAGTGCGGAACAACAATATTAAGCTTATAATCTGACGCAATTTGGGATAAAACGGTGGATTGCGAAAAAAACAGAGGCTCTACGGCAGAAGTATCAGTTTCACCCTGGGTTATTTTATACCATTGTTCATAGACCATTCTCTTTGCTTCAAATTCATTACCACTTTTGATGATTTCATAAAGCTGTCTGCCCTTTGCCATAAAGGCTTTAAAATCCTCATCAACATCTTCATAAGAATTAAGCTCAACACTTTTAAGACTGCCATATTCAAGATAAGGTATAGTTTTTCTTATCTTTTCATAAATCTCCGGCATCTCCTCTATATTATCACAGGCTGCCAGAATTCCCCTTATATCCAGTTGATGCTCCTTATTTATATTTACGATTATATCCTCCAAAGTTTCCCTTACCGACGAAGATTTTTTAACAAACAGCAGAACCTCTGAAATACCTATGCCTGCAATATGTATTATATCAAGCTTTTCTTTCTTTAAATATATATGAATATGCTGTTCAAAGCTTCGTGATTTCATTTCCCTTCCCTTTAACAAAACCACATATACAGGGGAATTAAAATATTTTGAAACCGTCTGCAATTCCTCTGCAGAGGGCTTAAAATGTAATATTTTTGAGAAAATCAAATCTCTTGCACGGTCAGACTCTTTATTTGCCTTATCATACAAGTTGCGGAATATTGTTTCAAGATATTTTAAATAGTCATCTTCGATTTCATATTCCACATCGGTTGTGCCTTTTGCTACAGATACCAGCTTTTTGATATGACGGGTTTCGACAACAGATATTCCCACTGTTGCAATAAGCCCCAACAATACAAAGCCTAAGGCAAAAATGAACAAGAAGAAATTGACAGGCTCAAGCTTGGCTTTTACAGCATTATCCGATATGCTGTAATGGACCCTTAAGCCTAGACTATCACTTTGATAACCGGAATCATACACAGAAGCATCATATTCATTTCCAAAGCCAAATACTTTTTTGTTATCACTTGTTGTCATCAAAATTGATGTGGCATCATCCAGCAGCCCCAGCCTTTCCATTAATTTTTCGGCATCGTAGCAAATCAGGAACACGCTGTCGCTAACGCCGTCATCCGACGAGAAAAGGGTTAATGCATATATAAGCTCGTAGGTCTGCTCATTTTCAGTATCATTATAGTGCAATACGCCATCAATTTTACCCTCATGCTTTTTCATAAAAAGGTGTGCCATAGCGGCGTCGATAGAACAAATCTGTCCATTAGCTGTCAGGTTCCACAAACTGTCATAATTTGTACGAAAAATACTCTCTGCCCCGTTAATATCTATTTGCAAGTCGCCGTTACGGAACATCAGCAAGGATTTATCCTGCAAAAAAACCATAGGTTTTAGCATAGAGAATGATTTTTTTACATTTTCTCTGCTTTCAAACCATTCTACAGAATTAACAGTATGTCCTACAATATCAGGGTTGGCAAGGGTCTTGAATGCCTGCTCCTCCGCCATCTCCTTCAGAACACTTTTCTGTAGATTTATTTCATTTTCCATCATTTTAATCTGTTGCTGGAGCTTACTGTTATATTCCTCTATGATGTCATCCCTTGCAGACGAAAAAAGCATAGAATAGCTTGGAATTATAAGTATTGCCAACATAACCACCAAAAACAAAAATATCCCCAGATTTTGAATGGTCTTTCTATAATAGCTTGTACTTTTCAATAATAACAACCTTTCTGTATTACTTATTTTTATATAAATATGTGCCATCCGCAGACAGCTTATATCCTCATTTGTTATCGTCAGGCTCATATAAAAAGTATTTCTTCAGTTTCAACATTTCTGCCATTCTTTTTTGGACAAGATAATGCTTATACTATCCCCTCATTGAAAATTCGGATTTTTCACTATTATAACATAGTGTTTTTTCAAATGCAACAAAAGGCAGAAAAAAACCGACGCCCTATATGGCATCGGTTTTGTACTTATTCTAATATATATACTTTTGCTTTCCTGCGGCCGAAGTTAATAGCTTCGGTGTAGGATTCGACATACAAATCTATAATATTACCCTTTACTGCACCACCTGTATCGGCAGCTATAGCAGTACCATATATCCAGGTGCCATTTGCAGCCTCGATATAAAGCCTTGAACCAAGCGGAATAACCCTTGGGTCAACAGCAACTACACCGTAACGCACCCTCATACCTGTTGCAGTATGTGTACCTGTACAATACGCAGTTGCAGTCATTTCAATACATTGAGAATATCTGTATTCCGTACCACGCGAAATATTAGTACGGCTATAGGAAATTGTTTGTCTTGGTTTGGTGCCATATTCTACAATAGAATCAACAGCGGCAACCTTGACAGTTTCCTCCACAACTTCTCGATTTACAAGCTGACCATTTTCGTAGTATTCGCGATAAACACGGTCAACAAGGCCGTCAGAGCCTTCTTTGATTACGTTAGTATTACCCGAAAGCATATTGCTGTTTGCAATTCTTTGAGTGTTGTATGCTACAACCTCTTCGGCATTAACTAACTTTTCATTAATATAAGTAACGCAGATATCCATATCCCTAGTTACTTTTTCATTTAACGCGACATTGGTTTTTATGGAACCTTCAGGGTCTATACCCTTATTTTCCAAAAACGCCTTTACAGTAGGCTTTGCGGTAATTTCCACAGATTTTTCCGTACCATTTAAAAAGGTAACAACCTTTGCACGGTAAATGTAGATAGTATCACCATTTTTGACCTCTGCATTAAGAGGAATTGATGTTTCATCCCATTCTCCCAACGTCACATTCTTTTCCGCCAAAACTTCAGCAGTGTTACTTGCGTACGTAATAAAGCTTATTTTTTCTCCCTTGTCGTCCACAATGCTAACCTGTTTTGACATTGCGTAAAATGCACCCCACACAAACTGCACAAACATAAACATCAAAAATAATGTCAACACAGCTTTTCTGATTAACGGGGACAATTCTACGACTTTGTCTTTCAGTCGCATATTTACCTCCTTATTGTTCGGAACATATTGATATTTGCCTTGACATGTTCCTTTTCTGAAACTGTATAATATTAACAGTCTCATT
>JAZSKK010000122.1:0-7942 GCA_045534795.1 Clostridia bacterium
TAGAATAAATTTAATAAGGTTATGTCTATTATCGATACAAATTACTGACGAAATTTGTATCATATTAAAAATAATATTGAAATGAAACGACACATGTTGCACTTTTGTGCGTAAATCTGATTACGGTACAAAATGTGTGAACGTGTGTTTTTTATATAAAAGGAGGAATTTTATATGCCAAAAAATCAGTTTCAAGGAATGGTAAATGATATAGTTGTATATGGAACAAATGGAGTATGTAAAATTACGGAAATCGAAGAGAAAAATTTAATGGGAACAAACAAGACCTTTCTTGTGTTAAAGCCATTGGATGATGATAGGTCCACATACTACATTCCCACAGACAATAAGAATCAATTAGATAGGTTACGCAAAATTTTAACTAAAGATGAGATAAACAAGCTAATCGATTCTATGGCTGGCGAAAAGGTTTTGTGGATTGAAAATGAAAGAGAACGTAAAGAATGTTACAGTAAAATTATTGCCGAGGGTAACCATTCGGATTTAATCAGAATAATAAAAGCAATATTTTTAAAGAAGAAGGAACGAGAGGGAACTGGCAAAAAGCTGCATATATCAGATGAACGCTTTCTTCGGGATGCAGAAAAGGTTTTGTATGGGGAATTTCGATATGTGTTAGAGCTTTCTGAACAGGATTTGATGTCCTATATTTTTGCACGGATTGAAAAGAGTAACTGAAGTATTATATGTTGAATTTATGTCTTTCAAAACAGAAGTGACACCGAAAAAGTGTCCCTTCTTATTTTTTTAAAGACAAAAAAGAATTGAGCATTTCTTTTTTGTATATTGTTAATACAGCACTTAGCTAATTACATTAAAAACCAATTTTACGATATGGAAGAAAGAAACTACATAAAAATGGAAATGGAAAGAAGTTTTGAAGAAGATGAGTACCGATATTTGAAAAGAGAATTAAGGTATTTATATTTACGTTCCATCCCATTGATTGGGAAATTCTTTAGGTGATATCCTGTGGTAAGAGGAGAATAATTTGAAGATTACAAGTTTATAATGGATAAAAGAGTTGACTTTTGTATGTGAATTAGGTTATAATTAGTGTAAAAGGGGGATTGTGCCTTATGAATAAAAAAATTGCTTTAAAGAGGATTTTAAGTTATGTTCTTACCACTATTCTGTTAATATCCGCTTTACCTGGAGGTATATTGGCAAGCAATAGTATTAATTATGCCGATATATCGTTATGGGAAGTTAGGACAGTACCTACATGCTCTACTCTTACGGGGTCTTCTGGTGGTGGAGTTACTATAACTCAGACAAGTACAGGTGAAACAAACGCCGTGGACGGAGCCTATGCAATTGATTTAAGAAATTCAATTACAGATGACACAAACCGAACCAAGACCTTTATGGATAAGGGACTTACGGGTAATGTAACAATTACTATTAATTACCTTGTTAATTTTTCCGAAGATGGTGTTTTTTACAATGTTGCTATTCCGGGTTATTTTAATGCCAGAATAAGAAATTCCACATTTCAGGAAAGAAATAACGATAAGGATAACAATAACAAGCAATATATAAAGCCAATCAATGAAGGTAGTGCAAATACTGTTGCTGTGAATATAAATACTGATGAAGATACTGTTGTAGTATGTGCTAATGATAGCTCTAAGTATTCATATAGTTTTGATTCACTAAATGCTGTCAATGGAAAAGCTCCTGAAGGTTCAGTTAAATATTTTGAAGTAACAAATTATACACAAATTGCAGCTGGTACATATTTGACATTCAATTCAATTTATGTTGAAGGTACTACAACTGATTTTAGTATTTTCAATAGTGATACTATGGCTATATTGAATTCCTTGCCTGATAGTATTGCTGATGACCCATATAACGTTACATATAATGCAGAGGTTCCTGATATTCCAAATGTAACATGGTATACATCAAATGAAAATGTTATGAATACAAGTGGTGTAATTACCAGAACATCATCTTCTGATGAAAAGGAAGTTATAATATATGCTGAATTTGATGGTGTAACAAATGATGGTGAAACTATTAAAATTCAAAAGAAGTATTACCTTACTGTAGAAGGTTTAAGCTCACGTGTTTCAGTTTCGGAAACATTCAGCCCTGTGGAGGGAGCAACTGATACCACTGAAATATGGTATAACCAGCCTGTAAATAACGGAATAGAAGACGGTTATCCTATCCTTGGTGACCCTATGAACCTTTCTGATGAATTGTTTTTTGGTAAATGGGATTCAACATCAGGCATCTGGACTAAACAGCCGTATTTAAACTATTCCGCTTATTCCGGATTGTCAAATGTGGAAGCATACGTAAAAGCAAACGATTATGCTAATGCAAAGGATGCATTGCTTGAATATTATAAAAATATTGCTTCTGAAAGAAGTACAGGTGTTGAATCTATATCTGCTGATGACATAAAAACTAATGATGTATTATACGAACTTTTGTCACGTAATGCTTATGCAATAAACGGCACTCTTTCTTATGTTATTGATACTTTGGAACTTGCTAGTAGCCGGAAAACATATAGTATAGATGTAACCTCTCAACTAAAAGAAGCAGCAGGTTCATTTGATGTTTTTTCCACAATGGTAACTTCTGTGGATAAATACAGATTCTCTGCCAGAATAGACTCCAGAGAAAGCACCAACAGCACATATACTAAACCTACTTTGCGTGTTACGTATACTGATGGTAATGTTGTGGATTATATAGCTTCTAAAGATACATATATACGAGCAGGCTCATATGCAAGCAAAAATTTTGGATCTGGTATGCAGCTGTTAGCTGAAGAGGGCGGATTATACAGCGAAGTTGGTGGTGAAAATAATTATGAGGATAGAACAAAACGTATTCTTATAGGTTTTGATATATCTTCAATAACAAAACCACAAAAAATAAGCAAAGCAGAAATGATATTCAGCGGAAAGCATAACGGTTCTGATACAAGTTATAAAAAGCTGATGGCTTTACATTGGTATTGTGATGGTAGTTGGGTAGAAAATCAATTATCTTTTGATGACCTTGATGAGTATAATTATTTTACATACAACGATAAGGTATGCTGGGATTATGTGGCAACAGTAGCTAATAAGGAAAAAGTATGTCTTTATTTTAGAAATAATATACTTGGTTGTCTTGCAGATATGTATGACTATTATAATGAACTTGGTGATCCAGATGGCGACTGCGAAAAATATGCTTATACATATATAAGACAACAAATGGCACTTATTAATTCCATAGATATATCACCTGAAGTAATGAGTGCTTTAGATATGGCATGTTATATAAATGGCGTTTCAGGAAATATATTACGTCTTACAAGCAGTGAATATATGACTGGCGAAAGATTTACCACAATACTTAAGCATTTGTGGAAAATGACATATTATCTTCCATACAAATTTTATGGAACGAAGGATAACAACTGGGCAACATATGCTACAGGTGGAGTATATGCGGTGTGTGCAAGATTTCCCGAATTAGTAAAAAGCAGTGAATGGCTTGAAGAAACAAAGGTTGAAAATGACAGACTTTTTGAGGGGCTTACCTTTGATGACGGTATGTGTTTAGAATTGGCACAAGGTTATCAATCTGTATTGCTTGGTACTTTTATTACTCCATATGAACTCAAGGCATTGACAGGTGCTGAATCACCTTATACTAAAGAAGCGGAGGAAGTAATACGCGATATCATATATTCAATATTCAATCAGTCTGCTCCGAATTTTTATAATTTCCATTTTGGTGATACCGTAGAACCATTTAAGAACTATTGTAAAAGTGCCAATAGATGGTATGAGCTCCCGTTGTTTCCTAATGACCAGCTAATTAAATACATGGCAACATATGGCAGTGAAGGTGAGACACCGGAAAAATCAACTACAAACTATCCTGTTGGTTTAAGAACATTTATGCGTTCCGATTGGTCTGGTGATGCATTGGCTCTTGGTATTACAGCCAAAATGAATGGTTCACACGGACACAGAGATGCCTTAACTATTTCTATGTACGCATATGGAAGCTATTTGCTTACAGACCAAGGTTATGGTGGAATTTTGACAGATGACATATATAATTATATGGCTGGTCCTCAGCAGCATAATATTGTTACTGTTAATGATAATACAAATTATCTTGATGCTGACTCAAATACTATTACCGACAGTGATGGGGTTAAAAATAGTTATAACACAATAAAGGAAAGAGAAGATTTTGGTAATCAGTTGTGTTTTGACAGTAATGACCAATATGATTTTGTTGAGTATTCTACAACTGCCTATACAGAAACAGAACTTTCACAACGTAGTGTAATGTTCCTTAAAAATCAAAAATTCTGGATTGTTACAGATTACATTATTCCAAAAGATGTAACAACAAGCAACGTTTATACTCAAAACTGGCATTTGTATCCTGGCTCAGATATGCAAATTTCAGATACAAAGACCATTAAAAGTAATTTTACAAGTGAACCTAACGTTATGCTTGTACCTGTGGGTTATGAGGATATTGACGAGGTTAAAACAGAAAAGACATTGTATTCTGAAGCCCCCGGTCAGTTGATGGAAAGTCAGAAGGCAGTTCTGTGGAAAACAAAGGCTGGTAAAACAACCTATAGTACAATTATCCTGCCTATGGATGTAGGTGAAGATTATACAGTTACATCCGAAGTGCTTTCTTGTTCATTAAATACAAGTACAGACGATATAGCAAATGCTTTCTCATTTACAGTAACAGACCAGGATAATAATACAAGTAATTACACATATTATCATTTGAATAATGAAACGTTACAGACAACAGTTACTATTGGTGATTACACAACAGATGCACAGACATTGTTGATAGAGGAAGATGCGTCAGGTAATATCGTATCACTTTATATGGTCAATGGTACATTTGCGAATAAGGGTGATGTATCAATCTTTAAAACAACTAAAAAGGATACTGTTGCTTTTACAGTTGAAAACGATATTCTGACCTTCCATACAGATGATGACGATGCTTCAGTATTAAATAATTGTTTAATAAATTCATCGTTGGCTTCATACGTTTTGTATAAAGATACTTTAACTCCATTTGAAGTAAACGATAATGGAATGATGTACTTTGGCGGTATAGATATTGACCAACCATGGGTTATGTTGGCTGAAATCAGCACTGATAATTTAGTTAATGTTACAGTTATATCTACAAGTGATGATTATTCTGCAAGCCCATCCCTTATTATTGCAGGATATAATTCATACGGAAGAGTTTGTGATATGAATATAGTTAATGTAACGAATATACTTAAAGATTACACTTATAAATTAAATAGCAGTGCAATCACCGGCAAAGTATTTTTGTTAGATAGTATAAAAACACTTGTTCCAATAATGGATAGCATTTCGCTAGAATAGTAAAAAAGCTGCAGCAATAGCTGCAGCTTTTTATGCGTTATATATGTTTAATTCGCCCATTTTTCGTCTCCACTTGCCTTTTAAAAGCACCGTGCAGTTTGACTCCAATGACTTTGGAACGTCGATTATGTTTTGATTTGACGAGCCTCGGAATATAAGGGAGGCGTCCTTTAATTCCTCAACAAATTTTCCATCTACCAATACATCAATAAGTGAAAGTAGCTTTTGTACAGTTTGGTTACCATTTAACAAATCACTTTCAAAAGTAAAGCCTGTATAGCACCATACTGTTTTATCAGGTAATTTTTCTCGCACGGTTTCAAGTAGCTTTATCAGTCCCTGCTGATTTTCAGGCTCAAATGGTTCACCGCCCAAAAGGGAAAGTCCCTCTACATATTCGGGTTTTAACGCAGTAACTATTTCATCAATTACATCATCAGTAAATTCTTTTCCATAATTAAAATCCCATGCCTCGCTGTTAAAACAGTTTTTGCATCTGTGCCTGCAACCGCTGACAAAAAGCGATACCCTTATTCCAGGACCATTTGCAATATCATTTTTTTTAATTGTAGCATAATTCATTATATCATTCCTCAAAAAACGGACGCTTTAAAACGCCCGTTTTAATTGTTTTATAGGTGTAATACACGTTCCTTTATCTCTTGTGTTCGTCCCTGATTCCAGAACTGTGTTCCAATGTTACCGCAAGTTCTTCTTGCAACGTTAAGCTTTGTCTGGTCATTATTTCCGCAATTCGGACATGTCCATATAAGCTTGCCGTCCTCGTCTTCTTTAATATCTATTTCTCCGTCAAAGCCACATGTCTGACAGTAGTCACTCTTTGTATTAAGTTCCGCATACATAATGTTATCATAAATAAATCTCATAACAGAAAGAACAGCCTCAAGGTTGTTTTGCATATTTGGAACCTCTACATAAGATATAGCACCACCAGGGGATAAAGTCTGGAATTTAGCTTCTAAAGCAAGCTTGTCAAAAGCATCAATATTTTCAGTTACGTGTATATGATAACTGTTTGTAATATAGTTTTTATCTGTAACCCCTTTGATTATACCAAATCTGCTTTGTAAGCATTTGGCAAATTTGTATGTTGTGCTTTCAAGTGGTGTGCCGTATAGTGAGTAGTCAATATTTTCTTCGGCTTTCCATTTTGCAGTATATTCGTTTAGCTTATGCATAATTTCAAGACCTAATGCTTCGCCTTCAGCTTCAGTAAGCTTTTTGCCGATAAGACTGTAAACACATTCCCAAAGACCAGCATAACCAAGTGAAATTGTGGAATATCCGCCATGCAGATATTTATCTATGCTTTCACCCTTGTTAAGTCTTAAAAGTGCACCGTGCTGCCATAAAATAGGAGCAGCATCGGAAAGTGTTCCCGTAAGTCTTTCATGGCGTGCCTGCAATGCCCTGTGACAAAGCTCCATACGTTCGTCAAATATTTTCCAGAATTTGTCCATATCCTTTTCTGCTGAAAGACCAATATCAACAAGGTTTACAGTAACAACACCCTGGTTGAATCTGCCGTAATATTTTGGTTTGCCATTTTCATCAACATAAGGGGTAAGGAAGCTGCGGCATCCCATACAGGTATAGCAATGTCCCTCGCCGTTTTTGTCAATTTTATTCTGCAACATAACCTTTTCTGAAATATAATCAGGAACCATACGTTTTGCAGTACATTTTGCAGCAAGCTCTGTTAAATAATAGTATTTGCTGTCCTTGTGAATATTATCTTCTTCAAGTACATAAATAAGCTTAGGGAATGCAGGAGTAATCCATACACCTTTTTCGTTTTTAACACCTTGATAACGTTGTTTTAATGTTTCTTCAATGATAAGAGCAAGGTCATTCTTTTCCTGCTCATTTTTTGCTTCATTAAGGTACATAAATACAGTTACAAAAGGTGCCTGACCATTAGTAGTCATCAATGTTACAACCTGGTATTGTATCATCTGCACGCCGCTTTTAACTTCATCACGCAGTCTTTTTTCTGTAATTTCATTAATTTGCTCTTCAGTAGCAGTATGGTTAATCAGCTTGTATTCTTCAATAACCTGTTTTTTAATTTTCTTACGGCTTATATCAACAAAAGGAGCAAGATGTGTAAGACTTATGCTTTGTCCGCCGTACTGACATGAAGCAACCTGTGCAATAATTTGTGTGGATATATTACACGCTGTGGAAAAACTATGAGGCTTTTCAATCATAGTACCGCTTATAACTGTACCGTTTTGTAACATATCTTCAAGGTTTACAAGGTCACAGTTATGCATATGCTGTGCAAAATAGTCAGCATCATGAAAGTGGATAATACCTTGTTCGTGCGCAGAAACGATGTCGGATGGAAGAAGAATACGTTTTGTAATATCCTTGCTGACCTCACCTGCCATATAGTCACGCTGTACACTGTTTACAGTAGGGTTTTTGTTTGAATTTTCCTGCTTTACTTCCTCGTTGTTGCATTCAATAAGGCTCATAATCTGTTCATCAGT
>JAZSKK010000250.1:0-6912 GCA_045534795.1 Clostridia bacterium
CCTCTTTAAGGTCATTTACAAGAACAACATTTTTGTCTTCAAAATTTTTCATTTTTTCATACAATACTTTTCCTGTATCATACATACAAATAATATTGTCAATAGTATATGACGACAAAAAATCAACCAGTAAACTGTATGATATTCCTCTGTCCATACCGCCTATAATAAGAGTACCCACATTATTAAGGCTGTTAAGGGCACGTATAGTAGTTTCGCTTATAGTGGAAATAGAGTCATCATAATATTTAACGCCGTTATATTCTCCTGCAAATTCCAGTCTGTGAGGCAACGGCTTATATGTTTTAAGATGCTTTTTAAAATCCTCTAGGCTTACACCGTATCTTTTGCATATATTGTAGCATATTGCAATATTATACATATTGTGCCTGCCCAAAAGCTCACTTTCAAGCTCATCCGATGCAATTAAAAACCCAAAATCACATATATTATTATCCTTAAGATACACATCTGCCTCTTTATCCATAGAAACTGTAATAAGATTACCTTCATTATATTCTTTATCCGGAACATCATCTATGTTACATATTAAAATGTCATCTGCACACTGTTCTGCATAAATATTCTTTTTAGCATCAGCATATTTTTCAAATGTTCCGTAATGGTCAAGATGTTCCTCAAAAATATTAAGCAAAACGCCAATATGTGGTGAACAAGGGGCGTATTCCAGCTGATGGCATGAAAGCTCATAAACCAATATACTGTTTTCATCAATTTCATCCAGCATATCAAAGGCGGGTATGCCTATATTACCCATAAGTATGCAATTACCCACTGCATTTTTAAGAATATGATATGTCAGGGTTGTAACTGTGCTTTTACCCTTTGTTCCTGTAATACCGATTATCTGATTTTTATATCTTTTTATCATACAATCGGTTTGTGAAATTATTTTTTTAAGCACATTTTCACTTTTATCCTCAAGTACAATACCAGGGCTTTTAAACACAACATCATAGTCATAAATTGCCTTTTGATAATCTTCGCCGATTATAAAATCCACATCAGCCTCAAAGCTTATGTCATTTATATCCGCAATACCTATGTGACAATCCATATTTTTTATAGTATTGTAGGTTGATTTACCTTCTCTTCCAAAACCCAGTATTAAAACCTTTTTGTTTGTAACCAAATTTTTCAATAATCGGTACATACTAATTTATCCCCTCTTATAAAGCTCATTATAATGTCTGAATTTGTTTTTATCTATACTGTTAAGCTGTTCTCTGGTGATTCTGAATTGCCAGTTACCATCAGCCTTTCCCGGTATGTTAAGTCTTGTATCAGAGCCATAGCCCAAAAGGTCCTGAATTGGAAGTATTACCAAGCCTGCACAGCTTGAAAACATTGTACGAAGTACACTGTCAAAGCCTCTTTCCCAATCAGATGAATGATAATTACAATATTCAAGCATACGTTTTTTATTAGAATCATCAAGCTCCCATAAATAACCAAGCAAGGTGTTGTTATCATGGGTTCCTGTATAAGCTACGCAGTTATTGGAATAATTATGAGGTATATGAGGATTGTCATAATCACCTAAAAATCCAAACTGGAACACACGTATCCCAGGGTAACCGCTGTCCTTTACAAGCCTTTCAACCTCAGGAGTGATTTCACCAAGGTCCTCTGCCATTATCAGCTTATCGCCAACCACATCATTAATTTTATTGATAAGCTCCATGCCTGGCCCTTTAACCCATTTTCCGTTTTTGGCAGTTTCTTCACCATAAGGTACTGCCCAGTATGACTCAAGACCGCGAAAATGGTCTATACGCACCCCGTCAAAAATATTTGTCATGTGCTTTATTCGGTCAATCCACCATTTATAACCATCCTTGCTCATTTCATCCCAATTATATATAGGGTTACCCCATAGCTGACCATCTTCGCAAAAATAATCAGGGGGTACACCTGCTACGCAAACAGGGGCATTCTTTTCATCAAGCAAAAACTGTTTTTTATTTGCCCATACATCTGCACTGTCCAGAGAAACATATATAGGAATATCACCTATTATCCTTATACCTTTGGAATTTGCATAGCTTTTAATCTCTGCCCATTGGGTAAAAAATTCGTACTGTATAAACTTCCACATAAACAAAGTTTCTTCGTTATATGTATTTTTATCCCATTCATACCATGGCTTGTTGTCATTTACCTCTTTTAAAGCCATAAATTCGCAAAATTGTTTTAAATAAGGATTGTTGTCTATAAAATTATTGACATCATCCTTATAATTTACACGTTTTGAAGCTTCCTTTAAAAAATTAAATCTTGTATGATAAAGCTTTACATACTCTGCACTGTATGGTTGTTCCTGACGTTGGGAATTAATCTCAGCATCAGTAATCAATCCCTTATTCTTCAAAATGTCCAAATCTACAAAATACGGATTTCCCGCAAAGGTAGAATACGACTGATAAGGAGAATTACAATCATCTACCATACAAAAAGGTAAAACCTGCCAGTATGAAAATTTGCATTCACACAAAAAATCAACAAATTCCTTTGCCTCTTTGCCAAAGCTTCCTATTGAGTATTCACCGTACAAAGACGAAATGTGCATAAGCACACCACTTTTTCGTTCCATTTTAATACCTCACAAGTTATTAATAAAATTCACAATAATTATAATAAAACATCTGAAAAAATATTCCACGGTTTTTCATCAGGTGGATTTTTAGATATTGTTTTGTTATCTGTTTCAATTTTATGGGAAAAGAGTGCTATTTTACAATTTACCTTGCTTCCGTACTTTCCGTCCCCTAAAAGTGGATGCCTGCGACTGGCAAATTGCACCCTTATCTGATGACTTCTGCCAGTTTTTAATGTTACCAAAGCAAGGGAGCATTTTTTACATTCATATTCTGCACAACCTAAAATACGGTAATTTAAAATTGCTTTTTTTACACCCTTTCTTTCCTTCTTCACAACATAGCTTTTGTTTTTGGAGGAATCCTTAAATAAAAGGTCTTCCATAACCCCTTCCTCTTCATCAAAGCTACCTTCGCAAACAACAAGATAGGTTTTATTAAAATCACATTGCTCTGCAATTTTTTTACTGATTTTTGCCGCTGATTCTTTATTTTTTGCATAAACCATTACACCTGACACAGGCTTGTCAAGACGGTGCAGTGTATAGATATCACTTTTTAGTTGTTGTCTTAATAGTTCAGGTAAATCAGTTTCCGAAGAAACACCTATTGGCTTTACACAAAAAACAATATTTTTATCTTCATATAAAATTTCTATCATATATACCTCAAATATATCAATTAATTAATTTCGTGTCAAGTCAGGACCTTTTCCTGCTAAAAGCTTGATGTCACATTTTTGACACAATCAACCAAATACACAAAAACTGATTCATATTCCATACAAATACAATAACACATTTATGCTATTTTTACAACAATAAAAACACCGTAATAATATACGGTGTTTTGTATTTATATCTTTATGGTAAGAATATTTTCACAATGAAAAACAACACTGATGGGCAAAGAAGACAACCAAGCCCTGTGTAAAATGTAGATGTCATAGCACCATAAGGTACCAACTTAGGGTCAGTAGCCGCAAGACCTGCGGTAGTTCCGCTTGTTGTTCCCATCAGCCCACCAAAAACCAAAGCCGCACCCGGTGTTGTAAGGCCAATCTTTTTGGCAACCATCGGTGTAAGAAGCATTACCGCAATAGACTTAAAAACGCCTGCTGCAATTGAAATTGCAATAACAGCCGAATCTGCACCTACTGCCGCACCTGTAACAGGACCTACTACAAAAGTAATAGTACCTGCTGCAATAGTAGTAACGCTTGCCGCATCTCTGTAGCCAAATGCAACTGCCACTAATGCCCCAACTATAAATGTAACAATAATACCTACAAAAAGTGCAACAACACCTGCAAGTCCACACTTTTTAACTACTGAAAATTTTGCCCCATAGGCTGTAGCAACAATAGTAAAATCGCGAAGTGTTGAAGCGCCTAATACACCAATACCTGTGAATATTGTAACATCTGCAAGTCCTTTGGAACCGCCTGTAACTCTTCCGCCTATGTAAGCCAATATAAGACCAAGAAAAATAGCTATTGCTGAAGAATGTATTCTTCCCTTAGTAATTTTAGTTGAAACAAAGTTTGAAAACATAGCAATTATTCCAACTATCAAAAATGACATTACAAATGCATTATCTACAAAAAGTTTTACAAAAATATCTGCTATCGCCTTCATGCCTCTATCTCCTCATTATCTTCAACTTTTGCTGTTTTTGATGTAAATTTATTGAATACAGGTATAAGCAACAGCATAATAACTACAACCCCTACTCCTGCCGTCAAAGCAAGTAAACCACCGTCCAAAGCACTCACAACATTTTGTGAAGCAGACATTGCTATAATAACAGGAATAAACATTTCCTTCCAAAAATCAAGACCTTTAGTATATCCTTCTGGTAAAATTTTATCAATTTTTTTGGAGTTGGTCATCATCAAAAGAAAGCACATAGCAAAACCAACGCCACCGATATCAGAATTAAGGCCTATCAAAAGTCCTAATAAATTTCCGATAAACGAACCTAAAAACATACATCCGGCCAATAAAGCCACACCATAAATCACAACATTCACCCTTTCAAATATGCCTGATGTTTTGTACATAAATACTGTATTATTCTATCATAACAAGTTATATATGTCAATACTTTAGCAATTTTAAGGCAATTATCAAAAGCGTAGGTTGACATTGACAATTTTGCAAATTAGTGATATCATAATAAAATATACAAATGAGAGGTGTAAATATATGAACACACCATTAGCTGAAAGATTAAGGCCTCATTCACTTGATGATGTAGTAGGTCAAAAACATCTTATTGGTGAAAATAAAATACTTAGAAATCTCATAGATTCCGGCAATATACCTAATATGATTTTTTACGGTCCTTCTGGCACAGGCAAAACTACTATTGCCAACATTGCTGCCAAGGCATCTGATAAGCAGTTTTACAAAATTAATGCTACCAACGCATCACTTGCTGACATAAAAGCAATTACTGCGGAGGTTGGTGAAAACAGCTTTTCAAAAGGCATATTGCTCTACATCGATGAGATACAGAATTTTAACAAAAAGCAACAGCAATCACTTTTGGAATTTATTGAAAAAGGGGATATAACTCTTATTGCAAGCACTACAGAAAACCCTTATTTTTATGTTTACAACGCCATCTTAAGCCGTAGCAGTGTGTTTGAATTCAAACCCATAAATACCGATGACGTAAAACAGGCTGTTGTAAGAGCAATTAACAAATTACAAACTGAAATGCCTGAAAACAAGATAAATTTTGACCCCCAGGCAATTGAACATATCTCGCAGATGTCAAATGGCGATGTGCGAAAGGCTTTAAATGCCGTTGAGGTATGTATATACAGCATTATGCCTAATATAGAAGGCGAAATGAATGTTAGTCTTGAAACTGCTGAGCAGGCGTCGCAAAAATCCGCAATGACATACGACAAACTTGGGGATAACCATTACGATATATTAAGTGCCTTTCAAAAAAGCATTCGAGGCAGCGATGCTGATGCCGCAATTCATTATATGGCAAGACTTATTGCGGCAGGGGATATGATATCTGTATGCAGAAGGTTGATGGTTATAGCCTGTGAAGATATAGGGCTTGCATATCCTCAAGCAGTAAGCATAGTAAAATCCTGCGTAGATTGTGCGTTTCAGTTGGGTTTACCAGAGGCGAGAATACCTTTGGCGGAAGCGGTTATATTACTATCAACCGCACCTAAATCAAACTCTGCAATATGTGCCATTGATGATGCTTTGGCAGATATTGAAAAGGGGACATGCGGAGAAATACCTTTACACCTTAAAGACTCACACTACAAGGGTGCCGCAGAAATGGGCAGAGGTGTGGAATACAAATATCCTCATTCATATCCAAGTCATTATGTTGAACAACAGTATATGCCTGATAACATAAAAAACAAAAAATATTATGTACCTGGTCAAAATAAATTTGAACAAAATTCAGTAGAATACTGGAATAAAATCAAAAATAACAAATAGAATTTAAAAAAGGTTGTGTTGAAAATGCCAGAATGGTTAGCAATAGATATAATAAGCTTGTTCAGATTAATTTTAGCGTGTATATGCGGTATTGCAATCGGTTTTGAACGAAAAAACCGTTCCAAGGAAGCCGGTGTAAGAACGCACTGTATCGTAGCGTGTGCATCGGCGTTAATGATGATTATTTCAAAATACGGTTTTTATGACCTTATTCAACAAGGACTTACACAGGTTGATATACGTCTTGACCCATCACGTATGGCACAGGGTATTGTAACAGGGGTAGGTTTTTTAGGTGCAGGTATGATATACATACAGCGTGGAAGCATACGCGGACTTACTACTGCATCAGGTATATGGGCAACATCAGGTATAGGTATGGCAATAGGTTCAGGCATGTATATAGTCGGTATTTCCTCAACCGTTATAATCTTACTGATGCAAATCCTCTTGCACGGAAAACATAAATTTATGACACAGCATAAGCAAAGAACTCTTAAAATTTACGGCATTGAAGAACCTGAATTTCAAGATTATATTTCAAACAAATTAGCAAGCCTTCAGGTATCTGTTATCGAGGTTTCAATAAGACGAAATCCTGAAAACACCTTTGACTACACCTTCTATCTTGATATGCCTGACAAAGTCAGAGAAGAATATATTATAAAAGAATTTGACAACAAAGGACAAAAATGCTACATAGACTTTATACAATAATAAGAGGGACTATCGTTTGACGATAGTCCCTTATTTTTGCTACAAATTAAAAGAAGATGAAATTAAGCTCTTTTTCCCATCATACGCATATCTTT
>JAZSKK010000120.1:0-2493 GCA_045534795.1 Clostridia bacterium
ATTTTCGGCGGACAGATACAATGGTCACTTGCAAAAACATCTCACGTTTACGATACCACGTTGGTTGCAATGAACAAAGCGGAATATGCTTTTTACAAAAAATACGATATGCCTGTATTTGCTTTTGCCTCTCAGGGAAAAGGCTTTTTTGAAAAATATGACCAGAACAACCTCAGCGAAAAGGCAAAACAAAGATACTACTGTGACGAAAATTTAAAAACATATCACATTCTAAAAAAAATCAGCAAGGAAACAGGATACTCACTGACGGCTCTGGGCCTTGCTTATCTTATAAAGCAAGAGGATTTTGATGCCTTTCCAATAATAGGCTGTACAAAATCCGAATATGTAACAAAGGCTATGGCCGCTTTGAAGGTCGATGATATAACATCAAACGAACTAATGAAATTTAAAGGAGAGCTATTATGAAAATTTGTAACGTATGCGGAAAAGAATTTGACGAAAAGGACCTTGTAACACGAACAGCCGACGACGGTACAGAATACTTTATCTGTACAACCTGCGATACAGAGGGTGTTGAGGTAACGGAAACTTTAGAGTTTCACATCTGCAAAAAATGCGGATACCCTCACGAAAAAAAAGAATTTAAGGGTATGTGTAAGTTCTGTGAACAAACTGAGGACTTTGCCACATTAAACCTTACACAGGTTGAAGCCGACCTGCTTTACGAGGGGCCTGAAACAATCCTGAAAAACACTTTAGGGGAAGATGCTGCTTTAAAAATCGCAAAGTGGAAGGAAAGTCCCGAAAGCGAAAAAGTTGATATCCGCCACAAGCGTGACAGAATTATTGACACCTCCTCCCTTTTAGGCATAATAGCAGGATATTTTATGCTTGAGCTTTCAATGAGAACTTATATGAACAACAAGCCTCTTTTGTATATGCTTTTATCCCTTACAGTACTTATGCTTGTTGCCTCACCTGTTATAAAATCCATTGACCACCAGCCAAAAAACAAGCCTCTTCCCATATGGCTTTCCTTTGCAGTGCTTGCAGTAATTGGCATAATTTACACAATAGCATTTATATACGCATAATAAACGACAAAAACCCAAGGATAAAATCCTTGGGTTTTATATCTAATCTCTGATTTTTAATGAAATTACTTCTGTGCTGCTTCGAAACGCTTTTTAACGCTGTCAACACGACCGCCTGTATCATCAAGCTTCTGTTTTCCTGTGAAGAAAGGATGACACTTACTGCATATTTCAACTTTAATATCTTCTCTTGTTGAACCTGTTTCGATAACATTACCACAAGCACATGTTATTGTAGTCTGTTTATAATCAGGATGTATACCTTGTTTCATTCTGTTTCACCTCTTCTGCAAATTCTGTAACATAGGAATTATAACACACAAAAATTTAAAATGCAAGCATTTTTTTAAATTTTTTATTTTTCTGATTGGCTGCAATTTGTTATATAATTGCACATAATGTGTCATTTTTGTATTTTTTTAAACAAATCACCTACAAGTTGTGGTTAAAAAATTTTTAAAATTAATTTATAAAACGGCAGAAACATTACCTTCAAGCCAATCATCACATACTATCCCCTGCTCCTTTGCCAGCTTTATTAAGTAATCACACTTCTTTTTAGCAACCACTATTTGAAGGGAACAGATGTCAATAAGCTCGTTTGTGTCCGCGTAATCAAAGCTTTTTGTAGCTATAAGCAATTCTTCATGTGCTTTTTCCATATCGTGCTTTAGTTCAGAATAAGTTAATTTGTCCAATTTTATCCCTCCTTACAGTTATATTATTCACTTTATACACAGATTTATACCAAAAAGTGGTCTTTTTTACTGTTTTTGTTGACATTTTCAGGTTTTTACCTTATAATAATATAGCTAAATATAATTACGGAGGGAAGAATATGGCTAAAAAATTTGTTTACCTATTCAGTGAAGGTAATGCCACTATGAGAAACCTACTAGGTGGCAAGGGTGCTAACTTGGCAGAAATGACAGGTCTTGGCATGCCAGTACCTCAGGGCTTTACAATTACAACTGAGGCATGTACACAATATTATGATGATGGAAAAGTAATTAACGACGATATTCAGGCAGAAATCATAGAATACATCGGCAAAATGGATGAAATTACAGTCAAGAAGTTTGGTGACCTTGAAAATCCTCTATTGGTTTCTGTACGTTCAGGTGCGAGGGCATCAATGCCAGGTATGATGGATACAATCCTTAACCTTGGTCTTAACGAAACTGTCGTTAATGCTATTGCAGAAAAAACAGGTAACGACCGTTGGGCTTGGGACTGTTACAGAAGATTTATTCAAATGTATTCAGACGTTGTTATGGAAGTAGGTAAGAAATACTTTGAACAACTAATTGATAAAATGAAGGAAGAAAAGGGTGTAACAGAAGACGTTGAGCTTACTGCTGAAGACCTTAAGGAATTGGCTTGTCAGTTTAAGGCTGAATATAAGGCTAAAATCGGTGAAGACTTCCCTGACAAT
>JAZSKK010000161.1:0-7462 GCA_045534795.1 Clostridia bacterium
TATATTATTGAAGGTGAAAGTCCTGAACAGGTATAAATAATTACTCCATTTAAGAACGAAGAAGGCCTACCTGTTTATTGTAAAGACAGCCTTGTAAAGCATGAAGAAAAAGGTGAATTTTCAGGTACTGCATTTGACGTAGGTTCACTTAAATTCTATGATATGATGTATAATAGAATTGTCAACAACGAAGAACTTGAAATCAAGCCTGAATACGCTGCAATGGTTATAAGCGTTATTGAACAGGTTCATGCAGAAAATCCTTTACCAGTCAAATTCTAAGGAGGTAATTAATATGTATAAAATTGCAATACTTGGTTGTGAAAATTCACACGCAAAAAATTTCTTGAATATAATTAAAGAACATAAAATGTTTTCAGATATAGAGGTTGTAGGTGTTTACAGTGAAGATATGGAAGCTGCAAACAAGCTAAAGGAAGAATTTGGTGTTAATGTTGCAAATTCCTATGATGAATTTGTAGGCAAGGTTGACGGTATTATTAACACTGCTCGTGATGGTGCTAACCATTATAAATACCTAAAGCCATATATTTCATCAGGTATTCCCATGTATATTGACAAGCCCATAACAAACACTGAAGAAGATGCAAAAGAATTTAAGGCAGAGCTTATTAAACACAATATAAAAATTACCGGTGGCTCTACTCTTAAGCATCCTGCCGGTATAGCTGAACTTAAAAAGGCTGTAGCAGAAAAAACATACGGTAAAGTTTACGGTGGTTTCCTAAGAGCTCCTGTAAGCTTGGAAAACAATTATGGTAATTTCTATTTTTATTCACAGCATCTTGTACAAATGATGTGTGAAGTTTTCGGTTATTATCCAAATTCCGTAAAAGCATTTAAAAACGGAGATGTTGTAAACTGTACAGTAAGATATGACGAATACGATGTAAACCTTATGTTCGTACATAACAACTACAAATATCTTGTATCAATAAGTTGCGAAAACGATATTGTATTCAGACCTCTTACAACAGACGGTTGTCCTTTTAAAGAATTTACAGAATTCTATGACATTTTAAGAGGAAACGAACAGCCACAATCCTATGACGATTTCTTTGCACCTGTATATATTATTAATGCATTAAAACGCTCATTGGAAAGTGGTAATGAAGAAATTGTAAAAAGAGGTTAATTGTATGAATATAGCATTTGCAGGATTTAGACACAGTCACATTTTTGGACTTTATTCATCTGTTCTTGAAAACACAAGGTCTAACCTTATTGGTTGTTTTGAAGAAAATGAAGAGGCAAAAAAAGCTGCACAATCAAGCCACAACGTTGAATTTAATTACAATTCATATGAAGAAATTTTAAATGATTCAAATGTTGATGCCATAGCGATTGGTGATTATTATTCAAAAAGAGGTAAAATGGTTATTTCTGCATTACAGGCAGGTAAGCACGTTATATGCGACAAACCAATATGCACAGATTTAGCTGAACTTGAAGAGATTGAAAAGCTTGCTAAAGAAAAAAATCTTCAGGTATGCTGTATGCTTGATTTACGTTATATGTCTCAAATTTCAAAGGTATGCGAACTTGTTGATAATGGAGAAATTGGTAAAATTATAAATGCTTCATTTACAGGTCAGCATTGTTTGGATTATGGTAACCGCCCAGGTTGGTATTTTGAAGAAGGCAAGCACGGCGGAACAATAAATGATATTTCCATACACGGAATTGACCTTATCAGATTTATAACCAAAAAGAATCTTACAAAGGTTAATTACGCAAAGGTTTGGAATGCATTTGCAGACAAAGAACCTAATTTTAAGGATTGCGGACATCTTGTGGTGGAAATGGATGGAATATCCCTTATGGCTGATGTTTCCTATGCTGCCCCAAAATTTGATGGTATAATGCCTACATATTGGGATTTTTACTTGTGGGGAACTAAGGGAATGATAAATTTCAACCTTAAATCAAATGAAATCCATATCTTTAAGGACAAAGAAGAAATCATAAAGTGTGACGAAATCAAGCCAGACTACTTAAATGCCTTTATGAAAGAAATAAATGGCGAAAAAACCATTATGAACACCTATGATATTCTTGAAACTCAAAGACAGGTTTTGTTGATACAGCAATTTGCCGACAAAAATATTTAATCATAATGTCAGTAACAGTCATCTGTAAAGATGGCTGTTTCGGCGTAATTGAAAAGACATATAAAAACAATTTTTATTTTCGCACAGAGGTGATAAATATGAAAAATATATGTATAGTAGGTTACGGCAAAATTGGTCCTAACCATGCACATTCACTTAATGAAGTTGAAAATGCAAGGCTTTATGCCGTTTGTGATGTTGAACCTGAAAGAATTAAAAAATGTCAGGAAACCTTTGATGTAATAGGTTATACAGATTTTGATGAAATGTTAAAGGATGAAAATATTCATTCTGTACATATTTGTACTCCTCACTATCTTCATTTTGAAATGATTGTAAAAGCTTTAAAGGCAGGAAAGACCGTTGTATCAGAAAAGCCTGTAACAATGACCAAAGAACAGTTTGAGGAATTGAAAAACACAGAAGGTGCAGACAAGGTATGCCTTGTTTTTCAGAACAGATTAAACAACTGTTCAACAAAGCTTAAGGAAATTATAGAAAGCGGAAAAATGGGCAAATTTATTGCGGCTAAAGCTATTGTAACATGGTGCAGAAGCAAGGAATATTATCTTGCAGACGAATGGCGCGGAAAATGGGATACAGAAGGCGGCGGTGTACTTATAAATCAGGCAGTACACACACTTGATTTACTTAGCTATCTGGTAGGTGATATCAGCTCCGTAAAAGCTAATATGATGAACTATTCTCATGAAAATGTAATAGAGGTTGAAGATACAATGGTTGGGTATCTTGGCTTTGCAAATGGTATAAAGGGTATTTTCTTTGCTACAAATTCCTATCCGATTACAAGCCCTGTACATATAGAACTTGCTTTTGAAAACGGAATCGCAAGCTGCAGAAACGGTAAGCTGTTTATAAATGATGAATTTGTTGTTGAAAATGAAAAACCACGCACAGGCAAGGAATATTGGGGTGCAAGTCATAAAAGAATTTTCAAGGAATTTTATGATAACGGAAAATATTTTAACATATACGATGCTGAAAACACAATGAAAACACTTTACGCAATGTATGAAAGTGCAGATAACGGCGGAAAAGAAGTATTGATTTAAGTAATTTTGTATGATAATATTATAAAAAGCTTAAAAATATATAATTGTGGCCTCAATATGTAATATCAGAAGGAGAAATTTATGAAAAAAATTGACATCCATGCCCATACAAGTATGTGGGAAAATGTACAAATCAGACCAGGTGTGCAATTTGCAACACCGGAACAAATTATAGAAACATACAACGAATTTGGCATAGACAAAGGGTTTCTTCTTCCTCTTATTAGTCCTGAATTCAGGTGTTCAATACGGACAAGTGAGGAAATGGAATATTTGTCAAACAAATATCCTGATACCTTCTATTGGTTTTGCAATCTGGACCCAAGAATGGGCGATTACAATACAAAGACAGACTTTTCACAATTAATTGAAGCCTATAAAAAACGCGGTGCCATAGGTCTTGGAGAGCTTACAGCAAACCTGTATATTGATGACCCTCTTATGGACAACCTCTTCTACCATTGTGCTGAGTGCGATATGCCCGTAACAATCCACATATCAGAAAAAATAGGAAATTCTTACGGAATAGTGGACGACCTTGGTCTTCCAAGACTTGAAAAAATGTTAAAAAAATATCCAAAGCTAAAAATACTTGGCCACTCACAATGTTTTTGGAGTGAAATAGGGGATAATGTTAATGAAGAAAACAGAGCCGATTATCCTAAAGGAAAAGTAGAAAACGGCAGAATAACAGAGCTTATGCGTGAATATCCTAACCTATACTGCGACCTATCTGCAGGCAGTGGATATACTGCAATGTCAAGAGACCCTGAATTTACATACAGGTTTATTGAGGAATTTTCTGACAGGCTATTATTTGGAACTGACATTGTAAGAGCAGGTCAAGGTTCTCGTCTTTCCTTATGGTTGGACGAAGCGTATGAAAATGGATGCATAACCAAAGAGAATTATTACAAGGTATGCAGAGGAAATGCAATTAATCTTTATAAATTGGATATAGAATAAACACATTATAAAACAAAGGGCTGTAGCAAAATAAATTTGCTGCAGCCTCTTTCTTTTTTAAATATTTGTTTTAAAAAGGTCATCATTTAATACCGCTCTTATTAATGCAATTACTTGTACACTGACAGTAGGAATATCACCGGATTTATTATAAATACTTCTTATTTCCTCATCAGTTTTATGTGGATTTTTAAGAATTAAATCCCTTATGTAAAGCAAGGGCTCTATACAAAGGTCAAGTGCACGGTTTACATCTTCCCTTCCGCACGCCTTATATCCACAGGGATGATAATCATGCGCCATATAAACTTCATTTATACTTAAATTACGGAGTTTGTTAATTGCTTTTATATGCTCTATGGGAAGGGTAATGTTACACGCCCAATCCTTTTTTCCAAATATACCATAAAGCTGCAAGCTGTCACCTGTTATCAATGTATTTGTACGAATGTCCAAAATTGCACAGCTATCCTCTGTATGACCGGGAACATAAATTACCTTAAGAACATCTGAAATAACATAATTGTCCTCGGGTATTATAAAGTTATATTTTTCATATAAGCTCTTAAGTTCAACAGAACGTGATATTATAGAGGTTTCAGGAAATTCCTGCATAAATCTTTTCAACCCTCCGCTATGGTCACCATGCTTATGGGATACAAAAACATATTTAAGCATATCAGCCGTTATTCCAATTTCCTTCAAAAAAGGTATAATACAATTTTCCACATCATCAGCAGTGGCTGCCACATCAAAAAGTGTTGCCCCCTCTGAAGTTCTAATTAAATATACTGTAGTAAAAACATCCTTGAATGGAATTGTCAAACGATATGTATTTTCATTTACTTTAGTTAAATTTTGCACTAAAAACCCTCCATTATCTGCAAGCTTATATGACAATTGAGCAAAAACATATAAACTTATTTATATTATACCTCCATAATTTGAGTAAATCAAGGTTTTTACACTTAAAAGAATCAAAAAAACTATTAAAAACAAAAGACTACTCTTAGTAAATAAAATACATTTTTGTATCATATTTTACAAAAAAAACATCATTTTTGTTATTTATATAAATCCTTTATAATGATAAAATTTAATTAACATGGTACAAAGGAGATGATTTTATGAATTTTACTGGAAAAACAGCCATTTCAACAGGAGCAGCATCCGGAATGGGTCTTTTGTTTGCACAAAACATTGCTGAACTTGGTGGAAATGTTGTTTTATGCGATGTAAATGAAGAATTGTTAAACGAAAAAGTATCAGAAATTAACTCTAAAGGCAAAGGCAAGGCAATAGGCGTTATCTGTGACGTGCGTGACTATAATCAGGTTTTAAACGCTGTTGACAAGGCAGTTGAAAACTTTGGCAGCTTAGATATTATGGTAAACTTTGCCGGAGGCTATGCGGCGAGAATGCTTAATATCAGCAAAGCTGAATACCCGGAATTTCCTGACGTCCCCATAAATGTTTATGACTGGGGTATCGACGTAAACCTTAAAGGACCTTTCTACTTTGCACACGCTGCATTAAAACAAATGAGAAAGCAAAACAGTGGTCTTATTATGAATATCGGTTCCATAAGCGGCGCAGAGGGCACTCCATACGGTATAGATTATTCCACTTCAAAGGCTGGAGTAATGTACGGTCTTACAAAGTCTATTGCGCAATATGGTTCAAAATATAACATAAGGTGCGTTTGTGTATCGCCTGGTCCTGTATTGACAAGGGCAAATATGGCAAGTATGCAGACTCTTTCCAACAGAGCCGCAGAACCGCAGGAAATTGTTGATTTATGCTTGTTTATTGCCTCTGAAAAAGGTCAGTTTATTAACGGCGAAAATATTATGATTGACGGTGGCAGAAATGCAATGAGGAGGGGAACGAAATGAAACCCACATTTTTAAAATATGATAAGCCATTGATTACATCTATGGTAATAGGCGAAAACCCCGACCGCATAAAATACCTTATGGATAAATCCTTCGAAGATGGTACAGAAGCGTTTGGAATACAATTCGAACGAATGAGCCAAAAATACATGAATGCGGATACATATAAAGACATATTTTTATACGCAAAAGGTTTGCCATTTTATGTAACATATTACCGACGTGCAACAAATGAGGGAAAGCCTGATGAGTTATTAGCTGAGGAATTGCTTAAAATGGCAGATTGCGGAGCAACACTATGCGACGTAATGGGAGATTTTTATGACCCACAGCCTGATGAGCTTGCAATTAATGAGGATGCAATTAAAAAACAGATGGAACTTATAGACAAATTGCACGAAAAAGGTGCGGAGGTTTTGATGTCCTCTCATGTTTTCAAATTTACTCCTGCAGAAAGAGTACTTGAAATCGCTTTGGAACACCAAAGACGAGGAGCAGATATCTGTAAAATTGTCGTTGGTGCAGAAAATATGGAACAGCAAATTGAAAATTTAAGAATTTCAAATATTCTTAAAGAAAATTTAGAAATTCCGTTTTTGTTCCTTTCAGGCGGTAAAAGTAATATACTACGAAAGATTGGCGGCGAATTAGGTAGTTGTATGTATCTGTGTGTTCACGAGCATGATGAATTATCAATAAAAAATCAACCTCTTCTTAAAAACATGAAGGCAATAAGAGATAATATGTAATAAAATCAAGGAGTTGAAATTTGTGAATTTTAATGGAAAAACAGCCCTTGTTACAGGTGCTGCAGTAGGCATAGGCCGTGCAACTGCTATAAAATTTGCACAAAACGGAGCAAATTTAGTATTGTTGGACATAAACTACGAAAAGCTTGAAGATGTAAAAAAAGAAATTGAGGAATACACTGACAAAGTTCTTATTTTCAAATGTGACATAAGCGATGCCGAAAATGTAAATTCTGTTGTAGCCGAAGCTGAAAAAACATTCGGTAAAATAGATATTTTGGTTAACAATGCAGCACTTTGGAGAGACAAGAGCACATTTGTAGAATCATCCGTAGAATTATGGCAAAAGTATATTGATATAAACATTATGGGTGTAGTACATTGTACACAAGCAGTACTTCCAAAAATGATGGAAAACAACTATGGAAGAATTATAAATGTTGCTTCTGTTGCAGGAGTATATGGAAATGCAAAAAGAGTACACTACTCAACAACAAAGGGTGCTTTAATTGCTATGACAAAACCTTTGGCTAAAGAAGTATTACATAATGGTGTCCTTGTAAACTGTGTTTCTCCAGGAAGTGTAAGCCCTGCTGATAATTCAGATATGAACTATTACAAGGAAACTAATCTGGCGCATATCGGTC
>JAZSKK010000175.1:0-5400 GCA_045534795.1 Clostridia bacterium
TAGTGATGAGGATAGTTCAAGACTAACTGATAAATTGAGTAAAAATTCAATTCCTGTAACTAAGCTTGCATCTACCGGTGGTTTCCTGCGTGCAGGTAACGTTACTCTTATGATTGGTACTGAAGATGACAAGGTTGAAGAAATAATAGAAATTATCAAATCAATATGCAAGTCCCGTAAGGAGATTGTTGCACCTACCTCGGTAAGTATGACTGCGGCAATTACATGGCCTATTGAAATTACTGTTGGAGGGGCTACTTTGTTTGTGCTTGATATAGATAGGTTTGAAAAAATATGATGTTTGAAAATGTTGTAGGGCATTCCATAGTGAAACAAAGGCTTGAGGGCTGGTTTTTAAGCGGCAAAGTTTCCCACGCATATATATTTGCAGGTAAACGCGGCGTTGGAAAAACTACCACTGCAAGGGCTTTTGCAAACGCATTAACAAACGGAAGTGTGCCTGATATTACCTTTATTACAAATGAACACTATGGTATAGAGTCAAAATCAGACATTATAGCAGCGGATACCATACGTGCTGCGGCGGCAGATATGTATATGAAGCCGTACCTTGCTGACAAGCGTGTGTTTATAATACCTGCTGCAGAAAAGATGAATGTTCAGGCACAAAATGCTCTTCTTAAAATTTTTGAAGAACCGCCTTCCTACTGTGTCATTATTTTAGTTACTCAAAATGACAATATGCTGTTGCAGACAATACGTTCCCGTGCGGTTACGGTGCGTTTTGGTTCGGTAGAAGACAGTATGGTCAGGGACTATATTTCAAAGCAGGGCGTTAATGCATCAGATGTTATTATAAGACTTGCTTCAGGAAGCATCGGAATGGCTTTGGAGCTTGGTAAAAACGAGGCACTTCATGATGTGCTTGATACCTTTGTGGGTATGTTCAAAAACATAAGTACAGGGACTGTATCCTGCGCTTATGCTCTTATTGATTACCTTCAGCGTGAAAAGAAAAATTACGAGGTTTTATTTGACATAATGCTGATTATGCTGAGAGATTCGTTGCCAGGCAACAAATCTGACCTTTCAATAGACGGACTTAACAACAAAAAGATTGTCCACATAATTGAAATGGTAGAAAATACACGAAATTCATTTTCATTTAATGCGGATTACAATATAGCAGTAAGCGAAATGATGTTAAATATTTTGGGGGAAGTAAATGGTTGAAGTTGTAGGAATTCGTTTTAAAAGCGTGGGTAAAATATATTATTTTTCACCAGGCGGAATAGAGTTTGTAAAAGGTGAATTTGCTGTTGTTGAAACAGTACGCGGTACTGAAATCGGCGAAGTTATGCTTTCAAACCGTCATATACCTGAGGAAAATATTGTTTCACCACTTAAGCCTGTTTTGAGAAGGGCTACAGAGGAAGATATTAAGAAAATAGACAAAATTAAGGAAAAAGAAAAGAAAGCTTTTGATATATGCGTGGAAAAAATCAATTATCACAAGCTTGATATGCATCTTGTTGACGTTGAATATACCTTTGACGAAAATAAAATTCTGTTTTATTTTACTGCAGAGGGCAGGGTGGATTTTCGTGAATTGGTTAAATCCCTTGCTTCTGTATTCAAAACAAGAATAGAACTTCGTCAGATAGGTGTCCGTGACGAAGCAAAGATGTTAGGCGGTATAGGTGTTTGCGGCAGACCGATTTGTTGTAATTCCTTTTTGGGGGATTTTCAGCCTGTGTCAATTAAAATGGCAAAGGAACAAAATTTATCCCTTAACCCTACAAAAATTTCAGGCACCTGCGGCAGATTGATGTGCTGTCTTAAATATGAGCAGTCAACTTATGAGGAAATGTTAAAATTTGTGCCTCGTGTTGATGCAATAGTAGAAACTCCTGATGGCAGGGGTACTGTAATTGAAAACAACGTTCTTTCCGGTCTGGTAAAGGTAAAGATTACTAACGGCGAGGATTCTGTTATTAATATATACGATGCTAAAAATATCGTTACCATAAAGGCAGCTTCCGTAAAACTTACTGCGGAGGAAATTAAGGAGCTTAAAAAGCTTGAGGAATAGTTATTAGTTTTCGGAAACGAAAAATAATATATAATTTAACCAAGGAGGTGTACTATAATGGCTTATAAGATTACAGAAGAATGTATATCATGCGGTGCTTGTGCAGCAGTTTGTCCTGCAGAATGTATTTCTGAAGGTGATGGCATCTACGTTATAGATGCAGACAAGTGCTTGGAATGTGGTGCTTGTGCTGGTGAATGTCCAGTAGGCGCTCCGGTAGCTGAATAATTTAACGTAAAATAAAAACAGCCTGTACCTTGTGTATTGGCTGTTTTTATATTCGGCACATAAAAAAGAAGCTGTAGCAAAACAGTTTTGCTACAGCCTTTTTTTAATATGCAACCTTTTTCGGTAATTTTTTAGAATATATATCCTCCGTAACTCCGTTTTCCAAAACCAAGAAACGATGTGCAACATCTGGCATATCATTGTATCTTACTATAAGTATATCCCCAACTCTGGTGTATTTGCCTGTCCTTGTAGTAACATCTCCGCCCCAATATTCGTCATACGCCATTGTTCCGTCGTCAAAAAACCACACTTCTGTATGCTGGTCCTCGGATATTTCCTTAAGATATTTGTTTTTTAAAAGCTTTGCGTCACTTGTAATTCCTCTGAAAACAGTATCTTCCCTGTATATATACCCATCGTGTTTAACAAATGTTATACCAGTATCACTATCTTTAAAAGTCAGTGTTATTTTGTCGCCGTTATGGGACCATACACCACTGTTTATTATATACGCCTGAATATTATTTGATGAATTGGTATTTATATTCTTTTCGTCATTTTTGGGATTATATGCATACGAAAATGTGTCATCCTTACTAAACTGAAGGTATTTACCATCACCCTGCTGTGAATAGTACACACCGTTATTACTGAATATATTATTATATATTCCCGATACAACTGCAACACAGGCTACAACAATAATTGCAATTATTAACCCCGAAATTATTTTTTTGTTAATCGTCATACAACCTCATCCTTTCAGTACAATTATATCCTTACATCAGGGTTTTGTCAATAAATATGCCCTTACTTATTATCGCTGAAATAATCCTTTACCTTGCACAAAACATCTGCCAACATAGCACGGTTCATCTTTACATAAGGTCGGAAACTGTTGTCCCCATACCCCTGCATAATCCCATAGTCTGTAACATTTTTAACAGCAGTTACGGCATACTCGGGTATAAGGTAATTATCGTAATAATCCGTTACATCAGCTTTGTTTTTTAACCCCAGTATGTTGTTTAATACTAATGCACATTCCAGTCTGGATATTTTTTCATCATAGTTAAAGTACAAATCTTCTCCCTCTGTATTACCTTTTATATAACCGATTTCGTACATTGAGCATACTGTTTTAAACTGCCAGGCAGGTATAGAGCCTGCGTCAGCAAAAGGCAGACTCAAGGAATTTGGTGACGGAGTTTTCACCACCGCATCAAGATAGAGCAAAAATTCTCCTCTTGTAATATATTCATCAGGCATAAAATAATAATTTTTGCCTATTTTTATACCTGTAAATATATCCTCATTATATAGTCTTTCCGCAGAATAATTGCACCAATGTCCCTCTGTATCACAATATAATCTATCCTCAGATTTCTCTGAAAATGCAGGTACTATATGCTCTCTTAATATAAATCTGAATCTGGACGCATTAACATTTAATGTGCTTAGTACCGATATTAATATTAAAATCAAAATTTTTCTTTTCACACCAAAACCTCCTTGCAATACTATTTTTAACTTCGTTTTTTTAGATATGCTGAAAAAAATTAACAGTTTTTGCAATTAATTCATATAAAATTTTTGCAAAAAATATACTTTACAAAGGAGTGATTTTATGAATTGTTTTGTAAAGGAAAGCTACGGTATAATATGGCACTTTTACCATAATTCCCACGGAATATGTTTTTGTAAAATGAAGGATGAAAATATTGCGGAATATCAGGTGCTTTTGCCCGAGGGGCAGGAGGATTTTGACGTGATAATTGATGATTCAAACTGTATTCATATAGTCTTTCAAAACAAAGAGGGTGATATAATGTACGCCAATCACTTTAACGGACAATGGCGTAAAACCTCCCTTATGCAGAGTAAAAATCAGGTATATTATCCAAAAAACTTTGTGTTGAAAAGAGTTAATAACTGGCTTAATATGTTATACTGCATAGAATATAACGGCAGAAAAATGCTTACCCATCAGATAATTGATGCAGAAGATAGTTCTCCCTATGTGGTGGACTGTATAAAGGATAGCTTTGGCGCCGTTCAGGATTCTGCAGGGAACATCACATTACTTTTTTACAGCGAAACAAAAAAAGCCTGGGGATTAAAAACTTATGTATGGAGCCAAAAGGAATGGGGCGAATTTGTGGAAATATGTCACCTTAAAGACTGTAAAAACACTTTTTTGTTTATAGATAAGGATGATAAGATACACATTGTATTTGAAAGGGAGCTGTGCATTTTTGAATACTTTGAAAACAATGAAAAAATGATAGGTACGGGGCAAAAGCCCATTATGGTTTATCAAAATGATAATATTATAATGTGGGAGGGTGTTACGGATAATAAAATTTATATTAAAAGAAACACAGATAATGCCCCTACCGTGTTTATGTCAGGCGGTTTTTCACGGCCTGTAAGGTTTAAACTGAGATATACAATATACGAGTCTGATTTAATTGCTGATTGCTGTACAGGCAATATTATAAACAGCAGTGTGAAAATGTACGGCATAAGCAATTTTTTTGCGGTATCCCAAAAACCTCCCTGTTCATTAAAGCCAGAAAAAACAGAGGATTTTGATAACAGGACATACATAGAAATTCAAAAGCTTAAAATAAAAATAAATCTGCTTAGCAGTATTATAGACAGTCTGCAGAATAAATTAGACAAATACGACGACAAAAAAATTGACCGCCGTCTCGATGATTTGGAAACGGCGGTAAATAAAACTAATAAACCAAAAATATTCAGTTTTTTTTAATTGCTGACCTGTACACTTGTCCAAATATCCGTGTATTGTTCAGTAACCTCTGCTGAATATGTGAACGCTTCACATTTTTCAAGGGTTTCGGCTTTTGGATAATAAACTTCAGTATCAGATTCAAATTCAGGCGATGTGCCCAAGACAGGTGATACATAACCTGTTTCAATCATATTACGTTGTGCAATTTCAGATTGGCAGGCAAAATTGATAAATTGCATAGCAAGTTCCTGTTGTTTGCCTGTTTTTAATACTACAAAGCCGTCAACCCACTTGTTACTGCCTTCCTTTGGTACTGCGTAGGTAAGGTCACTGCTTTGGCTCATTGCGTATGCAGCCT
>JAZSKK010000217.1:0-2465 GCA_045534795.1 Clostridia bacterium
TTCATCATTCATTATTCATTAAAAACCCTGTCGAGTTCAATGAATGATGAATATTGAATAATGAAAAATGAATAATACAAAACAAAAAATCCTATCTTTCGACAGGATTTTTGTTCTGGTGGGAACAATAGGGATCGAACCTATGACCCTCTGCTTGTAAGGCAGATGCTCTCCCAGCTGAGCTATGCTCCCAAAATGGTGACCCGTACGAGAATCGAACTCGTGTTTCCGCCGTGAAAGGGCGGTGTCTTAACCGCTTGACCAACGGGCCGCAACTGGTAGCGGCAAGTGGATTTGAACCACTGACCTAACGGGTATGAACCGTTTGCTCTAGCCAGCTGAGCTATGCCGCCATCTGCATGTCGCAATCAGCGACGAAATTTATTATATAATAAAAAAAACCTTTTGTCAACACTTTTTTTAAAAAATTTGTGTTTTTTGTAAAATATCTGATATTGCGGTCTTATTTTAACCGCAATATCAGTATTTTATAACTGTTATTCCGCCGTTTTTTCTTCTTCGGCATTATTTGTTTCAACTACTTCATTTTCTTCCTGTGTATTACCTGTAAAGATTTCTTCAAAACGTTTTGCATCGATTGTTTCCTTTTCAAGCAATTCATCCGCCACAGCCTTCAACTTATCCATATTATCTTCCAAAAGCTGTGTGCAACGCGCATACGCGTCATCAATAATCCCCTTAATTTCCTCATCAATCTGTGCAGCAACATTTTCGCTGTAATCCTGAGTTCTGCCGTAGTCTCTGCCGATAAATACTTCGGAATTTGATGAGCCGAATGTCATAGGACCAAGCTTATCGCTCATACCGTATTTTACAACCATATTTTTTGCGATATTTGTTGCTCTTTCAATATCGTTTGAAGCACCTGTTGAAATATCGTCCATTGTAAGCTTTTCTGCAACACGGCCGCCAAGCAATACCACAATATTATCAATCATTTCCATCTTAGATGCATAAAACTTATCCTTTTCAGGTAATGACAACGTGTAACCGCCTGCTCTGCCGCGAGGTATAATGGAAACCTGATGTACAGGGTCCTGGGACGGCAAAAGTCTTGTTGCAATAGCGTGCCCTGCCTCATGATAAGCAGTAAGCTTACGTTCATGCTCTGTAATAACCCTTGTTTTCTTTTCAGGGCCGGCAATAACCTTTATGATAGAATCCTCAAATTCACTCATACCGATAAGCTTTTTATCTCGTCTTGCAGCTAGCAAAGCCGCTTCGTTTGTAAGGTTTTCAAGGTCCGCACCTGAAAAACCTGCAGTGGATTTTGCCAAAACATCAAGCTTAACATCTTCAGCAAGGGGTTTTTTGCGTGTATGAACCTTCAGGATATCCTCTCTGCCCCTTACGTCAGGAGAACCCACTACAACCTGTCTGTCAAAACGTCCCGGTCTTAACAACGCAGGGTCTAAAATATCAGGTCTGTTTGTTGCCGCAATAATGATTGTCCCCTGATTTTCACCAAAGCCATCCATTTCCACAAGCAACTGATTAAGAGTTTGTTCACGTTCATCGTGTCCACCGCCTAAACCTGCACCTCTGTGACGACCAACGGCGTCAATTTCATCTATAAATACTATTGAAGCAGGGTGCTTTTTAGCCTGTTCAAACAAATCTCTTACACGTGATGCACCCACACCTACAAACATTTCCACAAAGTCAGAACCCGAAATGCTAAAGAAAGGTCCGCCGGCTTCACCTGCAACTGCGTTTGCAAGCAAAGTTTTACCTGTTCCCGGAGGGCCTACAAGCAAAACCCCTCTTGGTATTCTTGCCCCCAATTCTGTAAATCTGACAGGATTTTTCAAAAATTCTACAATTTCTGCAAGTTCTTCCTTTTCCTCCTCTGCCCCTGCCACATCAGCAAAGGTGTATTTTTTATCACTGTCGCTAAGCATTTTTGCCTTTGTTTTACCAAAGGACATCGCCTTGCCGCCGCCTCCTGACTGATTGAGGAAAAACATCCAGAAAAATACAAATACAACCACCATAATAA
Organism: Clostridia bacterium; assembly: GCA_045534795.1. Classification (GTDB taxonomy): domain Bacteria; phylum Bacillota; class Clostridia; order Monoglobales; family Firm-18; genus CAZNKU01. The sequence goes on from JAZSKK010000217.1 coordinate 2,021, forward strand.
GTGTAGGCAATATACTTAACCACCAAGGTGTTTCCGCAGGTGGTTGATAGTCAAGTTCTATTTTACCCTCATCCATCTGCTTACGCAGCATATCACCCAAATCGGCATAAAACTGGTCAACAGGCGGTATGGTTACTTCCATACTTGTTTCATTCTGAAGTATTGCCGTTGCATTTTGCTCTACAATAGTAAGACTTTTTACATTACCTGCAACAATTTCAGCGTACAAATCATTATATGTTTTAACATCCTGCGTAGGCAAGGATGTGTACATCGTAAAAATCACCATTATAATTGCAAATAAAAGGATATAAAATGCAAAATTCTTCATATATTTTTTCATTACATCCCCTCTGACTGTATTATATTATTAACACAAAATATGTATTTTAAAAAATTATTTTTCATAAACGTGTCTTGCAAGAACTCCTACAAAAGGAAGATT
>JAZSKK010000134.1:0-7793 GCA_045534795.1 Clostridia bacterium
AATTTAAAAGACGCATTTCCTCTTTTAACAGCCCCACAGCATTGGTAATACCATCTGCACGCAGCGAATTACTGCACACAAGCTCCCCAAGGCTATCGATTTTATGAGCAGGGGTTTTTTTAACCGGCTTCATATCTATAAGCTTTACCTTTACCCCTCTGTTTGCAATCTGCCACGCAGCCTCACAACCAGCAAGACCTGCACCGATAACAGTTACCATCATTTGCTCTTTTTCTCCTTATTTTCCTCATATCCGCATTTTTCATTTACACAGTAAATTTTCTTTTTGCCTCTGAATTTATTTTCCAGCAAAAGCCCTCCGCATTTTGGACATTCCTGTGTAAGAGGCATATCCCATGTCATAAATTCGCATGTAGGATTATGTTCACAACCGTAATATGTTTTTCCCTTTTTTGACTTTTTAACCAAAAGTTTTCCGCCACATTTAGGACAGGTTGCCCCTGATTCCTTTATAATAGGCTTTGCGTTACGACATTGTGGGAAGCCCGGACAAGCCAAAAATTTGCCGTAACGACCAAGCTTATACACCATCATTCTGCCACATTTTTCACATGGAACATCAGATACTTCGTCCTCTATCTTTATTTTGCCTATTGCATCCTCTGCAATCTTTAATGTGTTGTCAAAGGGACCGTAAAAGTCAGATATAACCTTTACCCAATTGTTTTTACCCTCTTCAACATCATCCAGCTTTTCTTCCATATTTGCAGTAAATTCCACATCCACAATATCTTTAAAATATTCAATCATTAAATCAGTTATAACTGTACCTAACTCTGTGGGATGCAAAACCTTTCCTTTTCTGGAAATATAGTTACGTGACAATATAGTTGTAATGGTAGGGGCATAGGTACTTGGACGACCAATACCTTCCTCCTCCATGGCTTTAATAAGCGAAGCCTCTGTATAACGAGCAGGTGGCTCAGTAAAATGCTGAGATTCCTCAAGCTTTGAAAGATTAAGCTCCTCCCCCTTTTCAAGGATCGGCAACACACCATCGTCATCATCCTTTGTTTCCTTGCTTTCTACATATATCTTCATAAAGCCGGGGAACTTAATTGACGAACCATTAGCCTTAAATACATAGCCTGCAACATCTATATCCACTGACACAGTATCATAAATTGCCGATGACATCTGGCTTGAAACAAATCTTTCCCATATCAGCTTATATACCTTATACAAATCAGGTGTAACGCTGTCTTTAATCTGCTCCGGAGTTATTGTGATATCCGAAGGTCTTATAGCTTCGTGAGCATCCTGTGCAGACTTTTTAGTCTTATAGACACGTGGCTTTTCAGGAGCATATTCATCACCATAGGCTGATTTGATATAATTAAAAGCCGCTGACCTTGCCTCATCCGAAATACGTAGTGAATCTGTTCTCATATAAGTGATAAGACCAACCGTACCCTTACCCTTTACGTCAACGCCTTCGTAAAGCTGTTGTGCAGCCTGCATAGTACGGCGTGAAGTAAAGTTTAACTTACGTGACGCCTCCTGTTGCAGTGTGCTTGTGGTAAAAGGTGGTGCAGGATTACGTGTTTTTGTTTTTGACTCCACATTTTCAACAATATAATCTGCTCCGTCAATACTATTAAGTATTTCACGTACCTGAGGCTCATTTGTGAGTTCAATTTTCCCTTCATTATTACCATAAAAGTGTGCATTGAATTTTTTACGGTCGCCATTTTTATTAAGCTTTGCATCAATTCTCCAGTATTCCTGAGGAATAAATGCCTCTATTTCCCTTTCGCGGTCCACAACAAGACGTGTGGCAACAGACTGTACTCGGCCTGCACTAAGTCCCTTTTTAACCTTTTTCCACAAAAGCGGACTTATTTTATAACCCACAATACGGTCCAGAACTCTGCGTGCCTGTTGAGCATCAACAAGGTCATTATTAATTGCCCTTGGGCTTTTAACCGCATTTTGTACAGCTGATTTAGTAATTTCATTAAAGGTTATTCTCTTAACGTTCTTTTCTTCAATTTCCAAAGCTGCCGCAAGATGCCACGAAATAGCTTCTCCCTCACGGTCAGGGTCGGTAGCAAGGAATACTTTTTTTGCGGCTTTTGCTTCCTTTTTTAACTTTGAAAGCAAATCTCCCTTGCCGCGTATAGTGATATATTTTGGTTCAAAATTGTTTTCAACATCAATACCCAGCTGACTTTTGGGCAAATCTCTTATGTGTCCGTTAGACGCAAGGACTGTGTAGTTTTTACCTAAATATTTTTTAATAGTTTTGGCTTTGGCAGGTGATTCCACCACCACTAAATAATCTGCCATAAAGTCCTCCGTTTCTGCCTTTAAAGGCTTAAAATATATTGTTTACCGGGAAACTGCTTTACAGTACCCGAAAGTTCCATCATAAACAGGCATTGGTTTGCAACCGCAATTTCAACACCTGACTTAAAACAAATTTCATCAATATGCATTGGTGTATTACAATCAAGCACCTCTGCGATTTTGCGTTGGTCTTCAGTAAGCTTGCCAAAAACCAAAGCCATCCTTTCCTGATTGTCTTCCTTATAATTTTCAGCACTTTCTTCTACCAGCATATATCCCAAATCCATTATAATATCATCTGCACATGTTACAAGCCTTGCACCATCACGGATAAGCTTGTGTGACGCAGAGCTTAAGGGATTATCAACATTCCCGGGCAGACAAAAAACCTCTTTGCCCTGGTCCTTTGCAAGGTTTGCGGTTATTGTTGAACCGCTTGAGGCCTTACCTTCCACTACAAGTACAGATTGCGAAATACCGCTGACTATTCTGTTGCGTACAGGAAAATGTGTGGGCAACGGTGCCGTACCAGGAGCAAATTCAGAAATAACACAGCCGTTTTGCTCTATAAGGGTTTTTAACGCCCCATTTTCCGGCGGATACAAAACATCTACACCACAGCCCAAAACAGCAATAGTTAACGCCCCTGCCTTAACAGCACCCTTGTGGCTGCAGGTATCTATACCCCTTGCCATACCGCTGACAATTATAAAACCCCTGTTCCCTAAATCCTCAGCAATCTTTTCCGCCATTTTTACACCATAATTACTTGGTCTGCGAGACCCTACAATACCTATGGCAGGAATATTTTTGGTAATTGGAAAGCTTCCTTTAACATAAAGTAATACCGGAGGGTCAGGAATGTTTTTTAATTGCTGTGGATACAAATCGTCATATATGGTAAGTATATCTATACCCAATGCCTCACATTCCGCCATAATCTCTTTCGCACGGCAAAGACTTTTGTTATGCAACTTTTCTATATGTTTTTCGGTAACGCCGTTTATCAAGGCAACCTCTTCAAAGTCTGCATTATATATTGCCTCAAAGGAGTTGTAATATTCGCATAACACAGATGAAATTCTGCTGCCTGCTCCAAAAGCTTCCAAAAGCCAAATTGCATATATTTTTTCCATAATAGTACTCCGCCTACTTAAGTCTTTTTTGTCTATAAATTTCATACATAACAACACTTCCTGCCACAGAAGCATTAAGTGATTCTGACTTTCCGCACATTGGTATAAAAGCACGTATCTGTGCCATATCAGCAACCTCTTTGCTTATTCCATGAGCTTCATTACCAACAATCACTGCGGTTTTTTGAGGAAATGATATATCGTATAAATTTTTACTTCCATCCAACAGAGTAGCAACCAAAGCATAATCCTTAAGATATTCCCCCATATCCTGCACCTGTGCAAAATATACAGGCATCCTGAAAATTGAGCCCATTGTTGACCTGACAACCTTGGGACTATATGGGTCCACACACCCCTTTAAAACAACAACGCCTTGCACATCACTGCATTCTGCTGTACGGATTAATGTCCCTAAATTTCCAGGGTCGGAAACGCCGTCACAAATCAAAAGTGTATCCCCGCTAATATCAGCAATATTATGCTCGGACATTTTGCATACTGCAAGTATGCCCTGTGTGGTTTCTGTATCAGAAAGTGCCTGAAACATTTTATCACTAACCCTGTATGCAGGCAAATCAAACTCTGCCTTATCATAACTTTGGGACACAAAAATATATTCTGCCACCCCTGCCTGCACGGCATCCTGTACAATACGCTGACCTTCTGCAATAAACATTTTGGTTTTATTTCGCTCAGAACGGGTTAAAAGCTTTTTGGTCTGTTTATATATTTTATTTTCCGCTGAAGTAACATCTTTAATCATAATATCTTATTTACAAGCATTATAGCTTTCCCCAACAGTAATATTAAATAACGCACAAAGCCTTTGTGCGGATATAGCAAATGGGGACGCATAAGGCGACCCCAATTTAAAACATTATTTTCTTGCAGCTTTAGCTGTTTCTACCAAAGCTGTGAAAGCAGCAGCATCTGATACTGCAATTTCAGCAAGCATTTTTCTGTTAATGCTGATTCCAGCTTTTTTAAGACCATTCATCATTGTGCTGTAGTTCATGCCATTAGCACGTGCAGCAGCATTGATACGAGCAATCCACAACTGACGGAAATCTCTCTTTTTAAGCTTTCTGCCATTATAAGCATTGGACATAGCCTTCATAACCGCTTCAGTAGCAGTTCTGAACAAACGGCTTCTTCCGCCTCTGTAACCTTTTGCAAGTTTTAATATTTTTTTATGTCTTTTTCTGGTGTGCATAGCACCTTTAATTCTAGCCATTTAACTTTACCTCCTACGCTTTATCGAATATTATTTGTATGGAATTAACTTCTTGATAACTGCAGCATTTGAATCATGGCAGTAAGCAGCCTTTCTAAGGCCTCTTTTTCTCTTTGTTGTCTTTTTGTTCAAAATGTGGCTTCTGAACGCAGAACCTCTTTTAACTTTTCCGCTTGCTGTAAGCTTAAATCTCTTAGCAGCACCTTTGTGTGTTTTTATTTTATTAGCCATAAAGCAATTCTCCTTTCGTATTCGCTTTAAAATTTATTATTTATGCACCTTTTGGTGAAATAAACATAGACATATTTCTGCCTTCCATTTTTGGTTGTTTATCAACTGTACCAACTTCGGCAACTTCGTCCTTGAATCTGATTAAAATGTCTTCTCCAAGTGAAGCGTGTGTAACCTCTCTTCCGCGGAAACGTACTGTAACCTTAACCTTGTTGCCGCTTTTTAAGAATTTTTTAGCATTGTTAACCTTCGTGAAGAAATCATGATCGTCAATGTTTGGAGTAAGTCTTACTTCCTTTGTGTCAACAACCTTTTGGTTTTTACGCTGTTCCTTTTCCTTTTTTGCAGCTTCAAAACGGAACTTGCCGTAATCCATAATCTTGCATACTGGCGGAACTGCATTAGGAGCAATCTTTACCAGGTCAAGATTTTTCTCAGCCGCCATATCAAGAGCCTGCTGTGAAGAAACAATACCAAGCTGTTCCCCGTTGTCGCCTATAAGACGTACTTCCTTATCCTTAATTTTTTCATTAATAACATGTTCTTTACTGATAACATGCACCCCCAAAAATAAAAGAAATGTGGATAGCACAAAGCTATCCACACACATATTATAAAACTGATATTAACAATTTTATAACCCAATCAACCCCATTGTCGAAAAGGTGAGAAAGTTGGATAACTTCTGCTTTGCTTAAATAGATTAACACATATTCCAAAACTTGTCAAGAGTTTTTTTCATAAATTTTTTATTCAAATTTGCAACACATAAAAGTTTTGTGTTATAATGATACAAAAAGCTTTTACAGAGGTGTAAAATGATTAATATTGAAATAATAGCCGTAGGGAAAATTAAGGAAAATTACTTTACTTCCGCTATTGAGGAATACAGCAAAAGGCTTGGCAGATATTGCAATTTTAAAATAACCCAGGTAAAGGACTTTCCTGACGATAATATGGAAATCCAGCGTGAGGCAGAGCTTATAATTCCTAAAATAAAAGGAATATGTGTACCGTTATGTGTAGAAGGCACGCAGCTTTCAAGCGAGGAGCTTGCAGAATTTATAAACAAAATGTCTGTGGAGGGTAATTCACACATCTGCTTTGTAATAGGTGGGTCACAAGGGCTTGATGAACGCATAAAAAATATGGGAAAAATAAAGCTGTCATTTTCAAAAATGACTTTTCCGCACCAGCTTATGAGGGTAGTTTTAACAGAACAGATTTACCGAGCATTTAAAATAATCAACGGCGAAAACTACCATAAATAAGTATTGACTTATAAACCTGATGTGTTATAATATTGGAAAATTCAACGAATCAACAGCCAGAAACGAGGAATAATAATGAAGGATAAAATTGCAGTTGCATTAACAGATAATGCAGCATTAAGAATTTATGCGGCAGTTACCACTGATTTAGTATCCAAGGCACAGGAAATACACAAAACCCTGCCCCTTGCTACTGCGGCACTGGGCAGAACGCTGACTGCAGGTGCTATGATGGGTGCAATGCAAAAGGATGACAACGTATCACTTACAATTCAGTTTAAAGGAAATGGCCCTTTGGGAACATTGGTTGTAGTGGCAAATTCCAAAAGCGAGGTACGAGGTTATGTGCAAAACCCTTATGAAGACCTTCCTCTCCGTACAGACGGCAAGATTGACGTAGGAAACGGTGTAGGCAAAAGCGGATACCTTAACGTTATCCGTGATATGGGCAAGGGTACACAACCATACATTGGTCAGGTGGAGATTACATCCGGTGAAATTGCAGAGGATTTGACATATTACTATGCCGTAAGCGAACAGACACCTACTGCAATATCCCTGGGGGTACTTGTAGATAAGGACTGTACACCAAAGGCAGCAGGCGGATATGTAATACAAATGATGCCGGGTTGGAGCCCCGAGGACGAGCAGATAATTACTGCCATAGAAAAAAAGTTGGGTGAAATACCTCCTGTAAGTACCCTTGTTGATAAGGGCTATACACCTGAGGATATTATAAGGGAAATTTTAGGAAATGAAATCCCTTATCATATTCTAAAGGAAGAAACTCCTGCATATAAATGTAACTGTAGCCGCAAAAGGGTAGAATCCGCGCTTATTTCAATAGGAAGAAAAGACCTTACTTCTTTGATGGAAGAAGACAAGGGAACAGAGGTAAATTGCAATTTTTGCGATAAAATTTATAAATTTACCACACAAGATATTGAGGACCTTTTAACCAAATGCACTAAATAAAGTGAATTTTGGACCACCCCTAAAAAAAATGAAAAAAATCTGAAAAAAATGCTTGACAATTGAATTTTGTTGCAGTATAATAGATTTTGCTGACGGGTTGAGAAATGAGTTTGTCCCGTAGTTAATAATAGTTGGCCGAGTAGTTCAGTTGGTTAGAACGCCAGCCTGTCACGCTGGAGGTCGAGGGTTCGAGCCCCTTCTCGGTCGCCAACTTTATTTTTGTATGGGAGCATAGCTCAGCTGGGAGAGCATCTGCCTTACAAGCAGAGGGTCATAGGTTCGATCCCTATTGTTCCCACCAAATATGCCTCTGTAGCTCAGTCGGTAGAGCAAAGGACTGAAAATCCTTGTGTCAGTGGTTCGATTCCACTCGGAGGCACCAATTTTTCTTTTATAAATATGCGGGAGTGGCTCAGTGGTAGAGCGTCACCTTGCCAAGGTGAACGTCGCGAGTTCGAATCTCCTCTTCCGCTCCAAAGACGCTTTAAAATGCGTCTTTTCTTTTACAATAACTTAATTTAATATAGAGGCGTGGCGCTATAGCCAAGTGGTAAGGCAGAGGCCTGCAAAGCCTTTATCCCCGGTTCAAATCCGGGTGGCGCCTCCAAAAAGAAACGACAATTTTCGACAAGA
>JAZSKK010000178.1:0-4193 GCA_045534795.1 Clostridia bacterium
CTTATAAATATTTGATGTATTCCGCAGGTGAATTACCAACATGGTTAGCGGAAAGTAAAAATTCTTCATATTCAGAGTTTTTAGGATTTAATATCTATTCAAATAACAGTGATAACGTGATATATTGTGATTATTCACTCAAATTTGACATTGTTGATATATCTGAATATAAACGTATGTGCAAATTTTACTCAAGCGAATACGAGGAGGAAATTTCAGTTGCCGAATTTAAAGCGGGTGAAAAAGTTTATATATATGATATTAACAGTTTGTTTAATGAATTATATAAAAAATATGGTGAAGACTCTTCATCCATAGAGCCTGTGAAAATTGCTGAGGGAGTGTATATTTATATTACATCTTCCCACTTCAGTTATGACATCGATACAGACATTTTAAACAATTACAGTATAAACGGTTATATTTTTGAAAAATAAGTATAAAGAGGTGTGATATACACCTCTTTTTTTATGAAAAACATTGACAAAATACACCAAAATATATTATACTTATAGGGTATGAAAAGTATGAAAAGTATAACTTTATTCAAGAGGTGATGAAATGCCAAAAGGCAAACACATACTTAGTCTGCCTAAAGGGAAATACGTTTTTGGCACCGCAAAGGTTGGCGAAAAAGGTCAGATAGTTATTCCTAAAGAGGCACGAGATGTTTTCAACATAAAACCTGGTGATAATTTATTGATACTTGGTGATGAAGCAAGCGGAATTGTTGTTACTAAAACCGATGTAATTAATGATGTTGCTGTTAAGATACTTGGCAACATTGAAAAGGAGAATTGATAATGGACAAAAAATCAATGTATAAGGATTTGGGTATTTGTTCTGAGGTTTATGAATTTGGTGAGGAAATACTTAAAGAATTAAAAGAAAGATTTGAAAAAATTGACGCAACTACTGAATATAATCAGCTAAAGGTTGTTGCGGCTATGCAGAAAAACAAGGTTAATGCCACAAACTTTATGGCTACAACAGGATATGGATACAACGACGAGGGCAGAGACAACCTTGAAAGAGTATATGCAGACTGTTTCCATACAGAAGCGGCTTTAGTTCGTCCGCAGATTACCTGTGGTACACACGCATTAGCAGTTGCCCTTAGTGCTAACCTTCGCCCCGGTGATGAATTATTATCACCTGTTGGCAGACCTTATGATACTTTAGAGGAGGTTATAGGCATAAGGCCATCTGTAGGCTCACTTAAGGAATACGGCGTATCATACAGGCAGGTTGACCTTTTAGAAGATGACAGCTTTGATTATGAAGGTATTAAAAAAGCTATTAATGAAAAAACAAAGCTCGTAACAATACAGCGTTCAAAAGGTTATCAACCAAGAAAGACTTTTTCCGTTACAGAAATAGGTGAGCTTATAAAATTTATAAAAGAAATCAAGCCTGACGTTATATGTATGGTTGACAACTGCTACGGTGAATTTGTTGAAACTATTGAACCGTCAGATGTTGGAGCAGATATGATAGTAGGCTCACTCATCAAAAACCCAGGTGGCGGACTTGCACCTATCGGCGGTTATATTTGTGGAACAAGGGAATGTGTTGAGCAATGTTCATACAGACTTTCTGCACCAGGGCTTGGTCAGGAGGTTGGTGCTAATCTTGGTATTATACAATCCATGTATCAGGGATTTTTCCTTGCTCCTACTGTGGTAGCAAGTGCATTAAAGGGTGCAATATTTGCTGCTAATATATATGAAAAATTAGGCTTTAAGGTTGTTCCAAACGGCACAGAATCACGCCATGACATTATTCAGGCGGTAGAGCTTGGCTCACCTGAGAGAATGATTGCATTCTGTAAGGGTATTCAAGCGGCGGCACCTGTTGATAGTCACCTTTCACCTGAACCCTGGGCAATGCCCGGATATGACAATGATGTTATTATGGCGGCAGGTGCATTTATTCAGGGGTCATCAATTGAGCTTAGTGCAGACGGACCAATACGCCCTCCCTATGCAGTATATTTTCAGGGTGGCTTGACTTGGGAACACGCAAAGCTTGGAATACTTATGTCATTACAGAAATTATATGAAAATAAACTTGTAAAATTAGAAGGAGGAAACTAAAATGTCCTGGTTTTTATTTGCATTATTAACTACCCTTGCGTGGGGTGCGGCAGATTTGTTCTACAAAAAGGGTGCTGATGAGAGTGATAAATACAGCCACCTTAAAACAACAATAATTGTTGGTCTAGTAATGGGTATTCACGCAATATACACATTACTTACAAGTGATATTAACTATGATTTTATGAATATAGTTATTTATCTTCCTGTATCACTTATGTACATACTTTCAATGACTATTGGTTATTTTGGTCTTAGGTACCTTGAACTTTCAATTTCATCACCAATTCAAAATTCATCAGGTGCAGTATCCTGCATACTTTGCCTTATAGTTCTTGGTGAAACATTAGATATACCATCAACAATCGGTGTAATATTAATCTGTATTGGTGTAATTGGTTTGGGCATTATTGAAAAAAGATTGCAGGACAGTTATACTGCCGATGATGACAGAAAGTACAAAATAGGGTTTATTGCATTTATGATGCCTATTTTATACTGTATAATTGATGCATTGGGTACATTCTTTGATGCATACTATCTTGATGACATAGCAACAACACCACTTGTAAATGTAACTGAAGAAACATTTGAAGCAGTCGCAAATACATCATACGAGCTTACATTCTTTATATGTGCAATAATTTTATTTGTTTTTGTAAAATTTATCAAAAAGCAGGATTTTGCTCCTAAACTACAGGGTAACAGACTTGCGGCAGCTATATTTGAAACAATAGGTCAGTTCTTCTATGTATATGCATTAAGCGGTAACGGTGTTGTAGCTGCACCAATGATTGCATCTTACTGTATAGTTTCAATGATTTTTTCACGTATTTTCCTTAAGGAAAAGCTGACTGCATCACAATATGTAACAATCATCATTGCAATTTTGGGTATTATAACCCTTGGTGTAGTTGACGGATTAGCAGGTGATTTTTAAAATTCCGTCTTCATAAATTTTGCAACTGCATTACCTATCATCTGTGCGGAAACCAATGCTTCCTCAAGGGTATTGCCGGTTGTACCTACTTCAACAATTATAGATCCGTATGTTGTGTGGGTATTGTAGCGTTCCTTAGTAAAGCTTACAGGACGTGTAAGCCCGGGGTACATATTGTTTATAACTCGTTGAAGCTTCATTGCAAATTTAAGATTTTCACGCCAATCAGGGTGGATCAGCCCACCCTGATTGCTACCTGTAAGCAGCATAATTTGTGCTGCTTTTTTATTTTCCACATCTGCTACTAATTTTAGCTTTGTTCCGTCAGATTGCACCATAGCGTCCCTGTGTATATCAAGCACAATATTAATTGACGGGTATTTTTTTAAATACCCCTCTACTGATGCCAGCGAGCTTTTATACGAGCCGTTGTATGATGGGTAATCGTGTAATGATGTATCGTGCACCGCCTCAATTCCGTTAACCTTAAGAGTATTTACAATCTCCGTTCCTACCCTTACTACATTGTAATTAATATCCTCCGTACGGTCAGGGTCTGTAGGCAAATAATAGTTCTTATCAGTAGCTGTATAAGATTCAGAGGAATGGCTGTGAATAATTAAAATATGAGGTCCATCACCTGTACATTCGAATTTTAAATCTTCATTTAAAAGAGCTTTGGGGTCAAAATCATAGGTAGTGGAATTTTTAACCAACACACCATCTGCCTGATAATATCCGTTTGCACTTTTGTTTGAAATCGTAGTTTCCTTAATTGGCTTAGCCCCAGACATATCAACCTCCGCCTCCTCTTCCGCTACCTCTTCCTCGGGCAATTTCAGGGAAGCAAGAGCAAAGACATTACTTTCTATAATCGACACAGGTGAGCTTATATTAAATCCAAAAAAAGCCCTTTCAAGCATAGAGGCATTTATATAATTAAAATCAGAAAAAACAGGAACGGCATCGCTTATAATCTGAGTAATAAACGTCTTGTTCTGCAATACATCTATTGGCAAGGCCTGTCCTGTTGTTATATATGTTATCAGAATAATTGATGTAATCAGCAAAGCTATGATTTTAATTATTCTTCTTTTGATTAACACCTTAGCCACCAAAGCAACTCCATATTAATAATTATGGAAAATGGCTTTATT
>JAZSKK010000006.1:0-5487 GCA_045534795.1 Clostridia bacterium
CGCTCATTTTCATCATTCTCGCTTTCTGTATCTTCAGTGACAATTTCATCCATATCTGTTATATTTTCATTTTCAACAACACTGTTTTTTGCAAGCTTAATACCCACTGCGGAAACAAATACAACCGCCAAAATCAAAACGATTGCTCTTGGTGCACCGCAAAGGAGCAATACTACTGCAGACAATGACAACAGTCCGCTTGTTATAAGCAAAATAATCACCGTCTGCTTCTGGTCAAAGCCAAGGTCAATAAGCCTGTGATGAACATGACCACGGTCGGGCTGCATAGGTGATTGACCTCTCATAACCCTGCGTATTATTGCAAAAGCAGTATCAAAAATAGGTAAGCCTAATATCAGAAACGGTACCGCCATAGATATAACCGCATATCCCTTAAACAATCCTACCACACTGATACACGCCAATATAAAGCCTAAAAACGTTGAACCTGTATCACCCATAAAAATCTTTGCAGGGTGAATATTGTAGGGTAAAAAGCCAAAGCCTGCACCTGCAACAGCGGCGGTTACAATGGCAACACCCGTTTCCCTTGTAATCAAGGAAATTGCAAATAACGAAACCGTAGATATTGTAGAAACACCTGCTGCTAAACCGTCAAGCCCGTCAATAAGGTTAACTGCATTTGTAACCCCTACTATCCAGAGTATGGTAATAGGTATTGCAAACATGCCTAAATCAATATAGGGACTGTTGCCTATACCAAAGCTTGAAAAATGGTCTATACGTACACCGTGCATAACCACTATCAATGCCGCAAGTATCTGAATTACAAACTTAAAAAGTGCATTAAGACTATATATATCGTCAAATATACCAAGCACCACAATTATTATACATCCTATCAGTATTCCGCGAAGAGAAGTATCAATTTCCGCAAAGCACAGGATAGAAATAATAAAACCATAAAAAATAGCTATGCCACCTAATCTGGCAGTAGGTTTTTTATGCATACGGCGGTTGTCTTTAGGTACATCCACTGCACCTATCCGAAACGCCAGCATTTTTACTATGGGAGTACTTGCGTATGCTATTAAAAACGCCACAACAAACGCAAACAAAAGCCTTAAAAAACCAAAATCCAAACTCATAATTTCACCTTATCTTTCGGTAAATCCAACCTTTTTATATACTTTACGCAATGTTTTATATGCAATCCTTGATGCCTTCTCCGCACCGTCACGATATATAGACTGAATATATGCCTTGTCCTTTTCCAAAGCGTAATATCTTTCCTGTATAGGCTTTAAGCAATCTGCCACAACCTCTGCAACCGCAAGCTTAAATTCACCATAGCCCTTGCCTGCAAACTGTGCAACAGACTCCTCAATAGTATTGCCTGTAACTGCACTGTAAATACTAAGAAGATTATTTATACCGTCTTTTCCTTCGCGATATGCAATTTCGCCGTCGCTGTCAGTAACAGCCTTTTTGAATTTACGAATAATAGTATCTCTGTCATCAAGCATAGCAATATAACCATTAGGGTTAGGGTCAGACTTACTCATTTTAGATTCAGGTGAAGCAAGGCTCATAATCCTTGCACCTACCTTACCCACGTATGCCTCAGGTATCTTGAATACGTCTCCATAAATACCGTTAAAGCGTTTAGCTATATCACGTGTAATTTCAAGATGCTGAAGCTGGTCATGACCAACGGGAACAAGGTCAGCCTGATAAAGCAATATATCCGACGCCATAAGCACAGGATATGTAAACAAGCCGCTGTTTATATTATCCTCATGTTTGGCAGATTTATCCTTAAACTGGGTCATTCTTTGAAGTTCTCCCATATATGTGTAGCAATTTAACACCCATGAAAGCTCGGGATGTGCAGAAACATGACTCTGAAAAAATATAACACTCTTTTGAGGGTCAATACCTGCTGCAAGATATGTAGTAAAAACCTCCATAGCTCTTTTGCGTAAATCCGCAGGGTTTTGTCTTACAGTTATAGAGTGCAAATCCGCCACACAGTAAAGACAATTATAGTCATCCTGAAGCATTGTCCAGTTTTTTAAAGCTCCAAGATAATTACCTAATGTAAGAAAACCAGAGGACTGTATTCCGCTGAGTATAGTCTTTTTAGCAACTGCATTATTATCCATATTATAAACATAATCCTTTCTTTTTGCAATTTTATCTGAAAAATGACATAAATATTCAAAGTACTATACGTTAATAATACCACATTTGATACCTCTTGACAAGTCGTAATTTTAAATATATTATATAATATAGGTAAACTATGGAAGGGAATGAATTTTTTGAAATTTAGAACAAGATTTGCACCATCGCCTACAGGATTTATGCATGTTGGTAACCTTCGTACAGCTTTGTATGCTTATTTGCTTACAAAATCCAAAGGCGGAGATTTTATTTTAAGAATAGAGGATACTGACCAGGGACGTTATGTGGACGGTGCAGTAGATATTATTTACAACACTTTAAGAGAAACAGGGCTTTTGTGGGACGAGGGTCCTGACATTGGCGGAAATTACGGTCCTTACATCCAGTCAGACAGACGCGGTCTTTATAAGGAATATGCTGAAAAACTGGTAGAAATGGGCAAGGCATATTACTGCTTCTGCGATGAGGACAGACTAAACGAAGTACGTGCTTTATGCGAAGCTAAGAAAATTCCACCAAAATATGACAGACATTGTCTTTCACTTTCAAAAGAAGAAATTAAGGCTAAAATAGATGCAGGTGTTCCTTATGTAATACGTCAGCTTATGCCTTATGAGGGGACTACATCCTTTGACGATGCAGTTTTTGGAACAATTACTGTTGAAAATTCAACCTTGGATGATATGGTATTGCTAAAATCCGACGGATTGCCAACATACAATTTTGCAAACGTTGTTGATGACCATTTAATGGGAATTACACACGTTATCAGAGGTAACGAATATCTTTCATCTACACCTAAATACAACCTTTTGTATGAGGCTTTTGGCTGGGAAATTCCAACATATATCCATTGTTCACCGGTTATGCGTGACCATACTCACAAGCTGTCAAAACGTGATGGCGATGCATCATACGAGGATTTTATTAAAAAGGGATATTTAAAGGAAGCTATCCTTAACTACATTGCATTATTGGGCTGGAGTCCTCAGGGAGAGCAGGAAAAGTTTACTCTTGACGAATTGGTTGCAAAATTTGATGTATCAGGTATCAGTAAATCACCTGCAATTTTTGACGAAGCAAAGCTTGCATGGTTAAACGGCGAGTACATTCGCGAGCTTTCTTTAGACGCATTTCACGAAAAGGCTATGCCTTTCTATGAAGGTGTGGTTACTAACCCTAATATTGATACTAAAAAAATAAGCGAGCTTTTGCAAAAGAGATGTGAAAAACTTTCAGACATTCCTGAACAGGTTGACTTTTTCGACAATCTACCTGAATACGATATTGATTTGTACAACCACAAAAAGATGAAGACAAATCCTGAAAATTCAAAGGAATCTCTTGTTGCTATTAAAAACAAGCTTGAAGCTATTGATGATTTCAGTTTTGAAAGCCTGCACGACAATTTGATGGCACTTGTTGAAGAATTGGGACTTAAAAACGGTCAGGTTCTTTACCCATTACGCGTTGCAGTTTCGGGCAAATCATTTACACCTGGAGGCGGTGTGGAATTAGCATCAATACTTGGAAAAGAAGAAACATTAAAGAGAATTGATATAGCTATTGAAAAATTATCATAAATTTTAAAAAAGGATGTAGCAAAATCATTTTGCTACATCCCTTTTTAAATTAATTAATATCTGTCAACAGGATATAAAATCTGAAGCTGATTAAGCTTACTTTTATATGCTTCCTGCTGTTTTTCCTGAAGTAGGCTACCCTTTAGCTGTTCTTTAATTACATCAAACTCCATAGGCTTTGCTTCAGCCTTTGAATTTAATTTAATTAAATGATAACCAAATTGAGTTTTTACAGGGCCCTTTATTTCCCCTACTTCCATTGAAAAACAAGCTTGGTCAAATTCAGGCACCATCTGACCTCTTGTAAATTCTCCAAGGTTACCGCCGTTTTCATTTGACGGACATGAGCTTTCAGCACGAGCAGCATCTTCAAATGAAATTTCCTTGTTATTAATTTTTTCAAGTATTTCCTTTGCCTTTTCCTCGCTGTCAACCAAAATATGGCTTGCGCCCACTTTTTCTCCCTCAACAAAGCCTTCCTTATTCTTTTCGTAATATTCCTTAACTTCGGCATCAGTTACACTAACCTTTTCCATAGTTTTTTTCATAACGAAATTAACAAGCAAGTCATTTTTAACCATTTCAAGCTCTTTTTTAAATTCAGGGTCATATTCAAAAAGGTTTTTCTGTGCATCTAAAAGCAAAAGCTTTTTGCTGATAAGCTGTTCTAAAACCATCTTTCTGCCCTGTTCATTGTTCATATTCTGACCATGCTGTGCAAAAGCCGCAACCATAACATCAACGTCAGACTCTTTAATTGCAACACCATTTACTGTTGCCAAAACTTTTGAATTCATAATTTAATCCATAGCCTTTCTGCCTGTTTTTTACAGACCTTATATTTTTTTGGTATATTCTAACATATTTAAACATATATTACAACCCATTTTATAAAATATTTAATTTGTTTTAAGGGTACGCATTGCGTTTAAAATAGCGATTACGGAAACACCTACGTCAGCAAACACAGCCTCCCACATTGTAGCAAGACCTAATGTACCAAGAAAGAGCACCCCAAACTTTATGCCAAGTGCAAATACTATGTTTTGAATAACAATTCTGCGGGTTTTTGATGCAATTTTAATAGCCTTTACAAGCTTTGATAAATTGTCATCCATAAGGATTACATCTGCGGCAGCTATTGCTACGTCTGCCCCTAAAGCACCCATAGCTATCCCCACGTCTGCCCTTGCAAGTACTGGTGCATCATTTATACCGTCACCTATAAACGCCACCTTGTCCTTACCGCCTAAAAGCTTTTCAATACAATGTACTTTGTCAGAGGGCATAAGCTCTGCATAATATTCATCAACACCCAGATTTTCCGCCACATTTTTTGCAACAGCGTCCTTATCCCCTGTAAGAATAACAGTTTTTTCAATTCCCACAGACTTAAGGGAAATTATTGTATCTCTCGCATTTTTCTTTATTTCATCGGCTACCTCTATATATCCTGAAAATTCACCCTCAACAGACACATATACAACAGTACCTGTGTAATTATGCTCAGGGATTTTTATTCCCAGACTGGTCATAAGCTTTATATTGCCCACATATACCTGCTTACCATCAACAATTGCCCTTACACCATATCCGCTTAATTCCTCTATATTTTCAACGATACAATTACCCTTATATGCACTCCTTAAGGAAAGTGCAATAGGGTGGTTTGAATACTTTTCTGCAGATGCGGCGTATTTTAACAGATCCTCCTCCGTCATACTTATAGGACAAATATTTACAACACTAAAATTAC
>JAZSKK010000102.1:0-2627 GCA_045534795.1 Clostridia bacterium
GTAATTTTAATATATGGTGAATGGAGAGATTATTATGAAAAGAAGTAACTTTAAGAAGAGGACTTTAATAGTTTTGTCAACAATTATTGGTGTTATTGCGTTGTTTTTAATTGTTGTATTTATACCAATAGGCAATAATACAGACAAGACAGTTAAAAATGATAATGCCAATATTGTTGTGGAATCGGAGGATACCGAAACAAGCGGACTTTCCAAAAAAGAGCTTGAAAAAAGGGTGAAGGAGCTTGAGGAGGAAAATCAGGAACTAAAGGACGAGGTTGAAAAATACAAAATCCTTGCAGAGCAGACAACCCAGGCGATTGCAGTTCCTGTTGTAAAATCTTCTTCAGACAAGGACGACAAAACATCTTCTGACGACCAGGAATACAAGGATAGTTCTGAATATTATGATAAAAATTACAAGGACTACACAAATGATGATGAGGAGGATAAAAAAACATCTTCTTCAAAAAACCCGTCTAATCCGTCTAAAAACAATTCATCAGAAGATTCCAAGCTTAGTGATACAGGTTTATGATAAAGAAAATTTTTTCACTTTTAACAATTGTATTTATCTTTAGTACAGCAGTTTTTGCAGACGGAGCAAGTGACGCTGTAAACAACTATTTTGACAATAAAGGGGAATATGTGGATTTGGCCGGCTTTGAGTGGGCTGAAGATGCAATATATTACCTTTCGGAATATGGGTTGATAAAGGATGACAAGGGTTATGTATATCCACAAAATTATATAAGCCGTGCAGAGTTTACAAAGCTTATTATAGGTGCCTTTGGACTATATGATTTTGATGCTGAATGTGATTTTGAAGATGTTGGTGCAGGTTCTGAATATTATCAGTATATTGCTTCCGCATATAAACTTGGTATAATAAATGGTACAAAAGAAGGCTGGTTTGGGATGGATGAATATCTTCTCAGGCAGGATATGGCTACTATCATATACCGAACAATAAAAAAATGCGGTATAGAATTGGTTGAAAAACCTGCGTTGGATTTTGCAGATTCTGAGGAAATAGATGGATATGCAAAAGAGGCGGTTTCTGCATTGGTAGGTGCAAAAGCAGTGTCAGGTGATGAAAATTATTGTTTTTTGCCAAAAACCAATGCAAACTTTGCAGAAGCATGTAAAATTATATACTATATAATGCTAAAAAATACTTGATAATTTTCAGGCATTATAGTAAAATATAGGTTAGTATAATTTAAATTGATTTTTTATATGAGGTGATTTTTGTGAACAAGAAGACAATCGAAGATATTGCTGTAAGTGGCAAAAGAGTCTTGGTAAGATGTGATTTCAACGTACCTTTGGATGGTAAGACAATTACTGACGAAACACGTATTAATGGGGCTTTGCCTACGATTAAATATTTAATGGAAAATGGTGCAAAGGTTATTCTTTGCTCACATATGGGTAAACCAAAGGGTGAACCAAAGCCTGAATTTTCTTTGGAGCCTGTTGCAGAATGTCTTTCAAAAAAACTTGGTAAGGAAGTTGTTTTTGCTGCAGATGACAATGTTGTAGGCGAAAATGCTAAAAAGGCTGTTGCTGAAATGAACGACGGTGATGTTGTTCTTCTTCAGAACACAAGATACAGAGCAGAAGAAACAAAAAATATTGAAACATTCAGCAAGGAGCTTGCTTCCTTGGCAGATATTTTTGTAAATGATGCTTTTGGTACAGCTCACAGAGCACATTGTTCAACTGTTGGTGTTACAGATTATCTTGATACTGCGGTTGCCGGTTATCTTATTGAAAAGGAAATCGCATTCCTTGGTAATGCAGTAAACAATCCTGAACGTCCATGTGTTGCTATTTTGGGCGGTTCTAAGGTTTCTTCAAAAATTTCTGTTATCAATAATCTTCTTGAAAAGGTTGATACACTAATTATCGGTGGTGGTATGGCTTATACATTCCACAAGGCAAAGGGCTACGAAATAGGATTATCCTTACTTGAAGAGGATTATGTAGAATATGCTAAGGAAATGATGGCAAAGGCTGAAGCTAAGGGGGTTAAACTTCTTATCCCTGTAGATACAGTAGTTGCAAAGGAATTTTCCAACGATGCAGAATACAAGACAGTAGATTCCAGTAAAATTGAGGCTGATTATATGGGTCTTGACATTGGTGAAAAGACTGTTGAAATATTTGTTGATGCTGTTAAGGATGCTAGAACTGTTGTTTGGAACGGACCTATGGGCGTATTTGAAATGCCTAACTTTGCTAAGGGTACAAATGCTGTGGCACAGGCTTTGGCTGAGATTGATGCTATAACAGTTATTGGTGGCGGTGACAGTGTTGCTGCTGTTAATCAGGCAGGTCTTGGCGACAAAATGTCCCATATCTCTACAGGCGGCGGTGCGTCATTGGAATTTCTTGAAGGCAAAGACCTTCCCGGTATTGTGGCATTAAACGATAAATAAATTGGAGGGAGTAATGATGTTTAGAAAGAAAATCATTGCAGGAAACTGGAAGATGAACAAAACCCCATCTCAGACGGCTGATTTTATTAAAGAACTTACTCCTATGGTTACTGATGCAGATGTGGATGTTGTAATATGCACTCCTGCAACAAATATTATGATTGCTACCGAAATGACAAAGGG
>JAZSKK010000249.1:0-14327 GCA_045534795.1 Clostridia bacterium
TGGATTACCTCGTCTTGACATCGACGGTGTAATGTTGTATGATTTAGTTAGCTTAAAGTACGCGTGTGAAGTATACTGAAAGCCTTGGTCACTGTGGAGTTGCAGCTCTGCAGTGACTTTTTCCTTTTTCTTTGCTTCTCTAATTGTAGCTAAAACAAGATTTACATTTTGTTCTGTTCCTGTTTTGTATGCAATAATACTATTATCATACAAATCTCGTATAACAGAAAGGTACAATGTGCCTTGTGATGTTTTTATGTATGATATATCTGTAACCCACTTTTGATTTGGCTTTTTTGCTGTGAAATTTCTATTCAACAAATTATGATAACGATGAAAAACATCTCCATAATTCCGATACTTCTTTCTCCTAACTACTGATAGAAGATTGTATTTCTGCATCACACGAAGAATTGTTTTTGGATTATGATATACACCTTGTCTTTGGAGCCATATATGTACTCTGCGATACCCATATGTCTTGCCGCATTTTTTTTGACACGCTTTAATCATTTCTGCTAACTGAATATCTTTTGATGGTGTATCCATTCGAGATACATAGCCATAATATCCGCTTCTTGATACACCAAAAAAGCGACACATCTCGCTGATAGAATATTTATCTTTATGACGATAGATAATCATATATTTTACGCTTGTCCTCACATCCTT
Source organism: Clostridia bacterium (assembly GCA_045534795.1). Lineage (GTDB taxonomy): Bacteria > Bacillota > Clostridia > Monoglobales > Firm-18 > CAZNKU01. The sequence continues at coordinate 673 of JAZSKK010000249.1, forward strand.
TCTGTGAGCGAGAGAAAATCCCGCAACAGTTCGTTTTCCATCTTTAACCTTTTGTTTTCGTACTTGTACTCTTGCAATGTCTTTGCAGGCTTCCTTCCTCGTTGCCTCGGAACGTTAAAATTACGCAATTTATTGTTTTCTCTTGTGCACATGTTTCTTATGGTCTTAAATGGTTTGTTATACTCTGCAGCTAATGATTTAACCGATTCGCCTTCGTGATGCTTCCTCTCAATCCCATCGTATATCGTTTGTGGCGTATTGGGTGTTCCCTTTTGTCTTGGCATAAACAGCCCTGCTATGGTAGTTTATTATATTCTACCATAGGAGGTCCTTTTTTGTCATTGTCCGTTTTCAACGGACCTGTTCATAAGCGATAGCTCCTTAAAGGTTTAAAATTAAGCAATAATACCCATAAATTTAAGTACAAAGTAAAGTACAAATAAAGCAGTTGAAACCCACATAACAGGTTTAACGTCCTTAATTTTACCTGTAGCAACCTTTAGGATAACCCATGACAACATACCAAACATAATACCGTTTGAAATAGAGTATGTCAAAGGCATAAATATTACAGCAATAAATCCACCAATTACATCAGCCATATCAGCGTCAAATTCCATGTTTTTAACTGCACTGAACATCAACAAACCAACAAATAGCATAGCTGGTGTTGTAGCAAATGAAGGAATTGCAAGGAACAATGGTGAAAGTACGATAGCAACAAGGAACAAAACTGCTGTTGTTACGGCAGTAAGACCTGTTCTACCACCTGCAGAAACACCTGCACTTGATTCTACATAACTTGTAACTGTTGATGTACCAAGACAAGCACCTGCTACTGTACCTACAGCGTCTGCAAGCAAAGCACCTTTAGCTTTAGGAAGTTCGCCCTTTTCGTTTAGCAAATTACCTTTTGATGCAACACCGATAAGTGTACCAACTGTATCAAAAATGTCAGTAAACAAGAAAGTGAAAACTATAACAGCAAATGTAGCAATGTTTGCTGTAACAAAACCAAAGTCAAATTTAAACATTGCAGGAGCTTCAAAACTGAATCCTGTAAATGATGGAATCAATGAATATACGCCAGCTTCAACATCAACTACATACCAACCAATAAGCTCTGCAATAATTCCCAAAATCCATGTTGCGATAATACCTATTAATATATCGCCGGGAACTTTATAGCGTCTTAAAACACCAATAATTAACAAACCAACAAGTGACAAAACAAATTGTGGAGAACTGAATGAACCGATACCTACAAGAGTTGCATCGTTATTAACAACTACACCTGAATTGATAAGTGCAATTATTGCAATAAACAAACCAATGCCGGCAGTAATACCAAATTTTAGGTTTTTAGGAATCTGGTTAACTAAAGCTTCTCTGAAATTGCAAAGAGATAAAAGGATAAATATAATACCTTCTACCAATACTGCAGTAAGAGCTACTTCGTATGAATATCCCATAGCACCGCATACTGTGTATGCAAAGAATGCGTTAAGACCCATACCTGAAGCAAGAGCAACGGGGTAGTTAGCAAAAAACGCCATACATAAGGTACCAATAGCTGCTGAAATTGCAGTAGCTGTGAAGATTGCTCCGGCTGAAGCGCCTTCAATTCCACCCAAATAAGCAGGGTTTACTGCAAGAATATACGCCATAGCAAGGAATGTTGTAAAACCTGCGATGATTTCGGTACGTACATTCGTGCCGTGTTCTTTCAACTTAAATAATTTTTCCATTAATTTAAGCCTCCGTATTCAATTATATTTGTTGATGATGTAAAACCAACTCAACATAGTGTAATTATAACATATTGTTTCTAAATTGTAAACAAATTTTTGACAATTACTTACAAAAAAAGAACCCTTACCAAAAAGATAAGGGTTCACAAATTTTATTCACCTAATGATTTTTTTGCATCAACTGTAACTTTTCTGCTATAGCATTTAAATATTTCTTCAACCTTTTCTTTGTCTGGTTTAGGTGTAATCCAACTCACAACCGGAACCAAAATCAAACCTCCAACCATGGCAATAACACCGCAGTTAATAGGGGACTGTAAAATTACAGGGAACATTCCTTTGAACAACATATTTAAAATCATAACGCCTGATCCAAATATAAAGGATGCCCAAATTGAAGCCTTTGTTGTTTTCTTGTAATACAATCCATACATAAACGGAGCAAGAAATGCACCTGCCAAAGCACCCCATGAAATACCCATCATCTGTGCAATTGCACTTAATTTGTCCTTGTTAAGTGCAATGATTGCAGAAATCGTAATAAACATAACAATTAAAATTCTCATAATAAGCACTTGCTTCTTATCATCCAAGTTCTTTATTATATGACCTTTAATCATATCAAGTGTTAATGTTGAACTTGACGCTAAAACCAAAGAAGAAAGTGTGGACATTGAAGCGGAAAGCACCAAAACGATAACCGTCGCAATCAAAATGTCGGGAAGTCCTGAAAGCATTGTGGGAACAATGGCATCAAACCCTCCATCAATTGAACCATCAGCAAGGAATGAAAGCTTGTCTGTAAACAGTCTGCCAAAGCCACCAAGGAAATAGCATCCTCCTGCTACGATTATTGCAAAGGCTGTTGAAATAATTGTTCCCTTTGTAATATCCTTTTCACTTTTAATTGCGTAGAATTTTTGCACCATCTGTGGTAAGCCCCATGTACCAAGTGATGTAAGTATAACTACAAACATCAATCCTAATGGGTCAGGCCCAAAGAAGGAATTAAACGCTCCCGGAGCAGCACCCTCAACCTCAATAGATGCAAGTCCGTTCAATGCCTCGATAAAACCACCGTTTTGGCTAAGTACAGCCGCAATAACTGCAACTATACCTATAATCATAATTATACCTTGGATAAAGTCATTAATAGCAGTAGCCATATATCCGCCTGCTATAACGTAAATGCCTGTAAGAACAGCCATTACGATTACGCATAGGGAATAATCAATACTTGGAAACGCCATACTGAAAAGTCTTGATAGCCCGTTATAAAGTGAAGCAGTATATGGAATAAGGAAAATAAATACAATTATTGATGCAACAATCTTAAGTGCATTACTGTTATATCTTTTACCAAAAAATTCAGGCATTGTGGCACTTTCAAGATGCTGTGACATAAGACGTGTTCTTCTTCCTAATATTATCCATGCAAGCAAAGAGCCAATGAAAGCGTTGCCAAGACCAATCCATGTGGAGGCTATACCATATTTCCATCCAAACTGACCGGCGTAGCCTACAAAAATAACTGCGGAAAAGTAGGATGTACCGTAAGCAAAGGCTGTAAGCCACGGACCTACAGAGCGACCACCCAGCACAAAGCCGTTTACGTCGGTTGCGTGCTTGCGGCAATACAAACCAACACCTATCATAATAGCAAAAAATACTACTAACAAAAGAATTTTTAATACCATTTTTCTTCCTCCCTTTGGACGAAAAAAATCCCGTCCAGCATAATGAAAATTATGAGGACGAGATACAAATTCCCGCGGTACCACCTCAATTTGACAACACCTCACGATGCTGCCCTTTACAAGTACAACAAGTATACTCTGACATATTAACGGTTGTCAGCCGTCACAGCCTACTTAATGTATAAGCAAAGTTCGGTGTGCTGCTCCTTGAATGTATTCAATGTACGCTCCTTACTGCCTCGCACCAACCGCCAGCTCTCTCCAAAGTACCACGTACACCTACTTGTTTCAGATCATTGCATTTATGTGGTTTATTAAATTTTCTAATCAACTTCATTATATTATTACAAAAAAATTTTGTCAAGTTCTGTTTTTGTTTTAACAGACCTTCGTATAACATTTGTCAAAACACACAATTTTCAAAATAGTTTTTGTGCAAATAAACAAATGATAGTTTTTTTTCATTTGCTTGCGGAAAAAATCATTTTGCTTAATTGACAACCAAAATTAAATGTGATATACTAACCTTACATGTAGGATGGGAGGAAAAAACACAATGATTAATTTTTACAAAAAGAAACAAAATTTAATATTAGGTTTGCTTATAGCACTATTCTTGGGATTGATACTTTCACAGTCGGTGTCAGTATCAAATGTTCATCCGGATATGATTGTTAAGGATTTCTCTGTTATGAGAACGGTTAGCGTTCCAACACAGGCGGACGTAAGATCATGCTTAAGCTTGTTTAAGGATGAAATTGGTGAAGGCTATAGTTTTGACCATTTATTTAATACAGTTTATGCAATATTTGCATTTGGTATTGTTTCATTGTTCTTATGCTTTAAAATGTTTAATAAGGGGCTTATTTCAAAGCTTGTAATATTTTTTTATTCAGTTTTGTCATTCGTTTCACTTGTTGCTTCAAATAACCTTAGCTATATTTTAAGTGCTTATGATTCAACATATATTTTCAAGATTATAGTTGCAGGTTTGATTGCACTTCTTTCATTGATTTCTATTATATTTATTGTAGTAGATCTTTCAAAGAATAGCTGGTTAAAGTTTGTTAATGTACATATTTTCCTTAACAGTATTTGCTCAGCTCTTATGTTGGCTGCAACTGCGTTGATGTTTATTCCTTTCACATTTAAGGAAAAAACAGCATCTGTTATGGGTTATATGCTTATTCCTGTTAATTACAAGAGCACATTTGGCCCTGTTTTTGAAAGGTCTATAGAAAACTTTTCAATCAACGATATTGTTACAATTCCTGTATTGTTGTTTGTAATAGCAATTTTGGGAAGTATTTTCTGTGCAGGATACCATAAAAATATTGCTCCTGTATTGCTTGCTATCGCATGGGGTGTTATTTGTATTATCGGTTGTATTTTTAATCCGTTAATGGTTTTGGATGGATTAAAGATAGTTTACATTGTACTTGCAGTTGGTATTGTTGCAACAGGTGTTATTAATTTGATACAGTTTAAGAAAGCAAATGAAATATATAAATAATTGAGTTTAAAAAGCCTTCCTCTTTGAAAAAAGGGAGGCTTTTTTTATCACTATACAGACAGGAGAGGCAAAAATGGAATTTAATATATCAGACAGAATGAGTAAAATAAAAGGTTCAGCAATAAGAGAAATCTTTAAAGCATTAGCAGACCCGGAGGTTATTTCTCTTGCAGGGGGAAACCCTGCACCTGAATTGTTTCCAAATGAAGAAATGTCAAGGATTGCAGAAGATGTGCTTAAAAATCAGCCAGTACTTGCTTTGCAGTATGGTATTACAGAAGGGTATCAGCCACTTCGCGAGCTTGTTAAAAATTTGCTTGCAAAAAGAGAAAATATATGTGAGGATTTTAATGATACAATCATAGTGTCCGGCGGTCAGCAGGGTATTGAGCTTGCAACAAAATGCCTTGTTAATGAAGGCGATGTTGTTATTGTTGAAGAGCCAAGCTTTATTGGTGCGCTTAATGCGTTCCGTTCCTATGGAACAAAGCTTGTGGGCGTTCCTGTTGATGAAGACGGTATGAATATAGATGCTCTTAAAAAGGCTATTTTGGAAAATGATAATGTAAAAATGATTTATACAATCCCTACATTCCAGAATCCATCAGGTATTACAATGTCATTGGAAAAACGTAAGGCAGTTTACGAAATTGCAAAGGAAAATAACATTGTAATTATAGAGGATAATCCATACGGAGAATTGATATTTGATGGGGAAAAGACGCCTACAATAAAGTCCATGGATAAGGACGGCATTGTAATTTACTGTGGTTCTTATTCTAAAATTCTTGCACCTGGTATCCGTGTAGGCTTTGTGAATGCTCATAAGGATATTGTTGCAAAAATGGTAATTGCAAAGCAGGTTTCCGATGTGCATACCCCTGTACTTACACAGATTTTGGCTTATGAATATATTAACCAGTATGGTCTTGATAATCATATTGCGGAAATCAAGGAGCTTTATAAGCATAAATGTAAAACAATGCTTGATGCAATTGATAAATATTTCCCCGAGGGTGTAACCCATACGGTGCCAAACGGCGGTTTGTTTATATGGTGTGATTTAAATGGGGATTATGATATGAATGAAATAGCCAAAAAATGTACTGCACGTAAGGTTGCATGCGTTCCGGGTTCTACATTTATGACCGACCTGGACAAGCCATGCTCTGCCTTTAGATTAAACTATTCTACAGTTACAGATGAAAAAATTGTGGAAGGTGTTAAAATTCTCGGTGAGGTATTAACAGAGGTTTTAAGAAAATAAGGAGATAAAAATGACAGATAAAATTCAGATGGCTCTTTCTGTAGGGCAGGATACAGCGGTTAATGTGCTTGTTATGATTATGTTGATGGCAATAGGCTTTATCCTTGCAAAAAAGGATATACTGACATCTGCAGGAATAAAGCAGATAACTGAGCTTGTGCTTCGTGTTGCTATGCCGTGTCTTGTAATAACTTCATATCAAAGGGATTATGATGCTCAGGTAGTTAAAAAGCTTGTATATGCACTTTTGTTTTCGTTGGTTATTCATTTTGTGTATATTGTAATAGCAGCATTGGTATTTAAAAAACGCCCTGACAAAAAGGACCGAATCAGTAAATTCTCAATAATATATTCTAACTGTGGGTTTATGGCATTGCCTCTTATTGAATCATTGTATGGCAGCGAGGGTGTTTTCTATGCCGTTGCATACGTAACGGTGTTCAATATACTTTATTGGACTCAGGGGGTATATTTATATACAAATGATATTAATCAGTTGTCCTTTAAGAAGGCTTTTATGACTCCTGGTGTTATAGGGGTTATTATAGGTATGACCTTGTTTTTTGCACAAATCACACTACCTGCACCAGTTGCAAAGACTGCAAGCTTTGTTGCGTCGCTTAATACACCGTTGCCTATGATTGTATTAGGTACATATCTTAAAAATCTTGATATCAAGAAAATTTTGAAGGATGGCTCCCTGTGGGCAGTGACTGGACTTAGACTTATCGCTTTACCTATACTGACGGTAGTTATTATGAAGCTTATCAATATGGATACCTCAATATGTATGCCGCTTGTACTTTCCAGTGCCTGTCCTGTTGCGGCAATTACCACACTTTTTGCTGTAAGATATAATCTGGATTCAGAATATTCTTCACAGGCGGTATCATTTACTACTTTGTTGTCAATAATTACAATACCTGTCATGATGATGATAGCCACTTTTGTTTTCTATATTTAATTTAATGGAGAGGTGGGCAAATATATGAAAGATGGATATATTAAAGTAGCAGCGGCAGATTTTCCTGTTAGGGTTGGAGATACCGAATATAATGTTGAACAGATAAAGTCGGTAATAGATAATGCTGACAAAATCAATGTCAACATACTTGTTTTGCCGGAACTGTGTATAACAGGATATTCCTGCGGTGATTTGCTGTTTTCTCATAAGCTTATTAGTTCTGCGACTAAAGGACTGGAGGATATTTGTGCCTACACAAAGGGGAAATATCCTGTAGTAGCAGTGGGGCTACCGCTGATGTACAGAGGAAAGCTTTATAACTGTGCGGCGGTTGTTAGTGACGGCAAGGTTTTAGGCATTGTACCAAAGACCATTCTTCCGAATTATGCAGAATTTAATGAAAAGAGATATTTTTCTTCATTTGACTATTTTACAGAATATTTGTCCGTATATATAGATGGGGAAGAGGTCCCCTTTGGAAATAACCTTGTATTCTGTCATAGCGAAATAGATGACTATACCTTTGGTGTGGAAATATGCGAGGACCTTTGGGCAATAAATACACCGTCAGAGGGATTGTGTAAGGCAGGTGCAAATATTATACTCAACCTTTCTGCATCCAATGAGGTTGCGGGTAAGGCGGATTATCGCAAATTATTGATAGCGTCCGCGTCTGCACGCTTAATGTGCGGTTATGTATGTGCTAATCCTGGTTATACTGAATCTACTCAGGATACAGTTTTTTCCTCTCATCATATTATAGTTGAAAAGGGCACGCTGCTTGCGGAAAACCCACCTTTTAGCAACAATCATATAACGGTTTCTGAAATAGATGTACAGTATATTGCTATGGAAAGGTGCAAAAACACAAGCTTTGAGACGGATTGCACAGAGGATTATGAGCTTGTGCCATTTGAACAGGATATAAAATGCACTGAATTAACGAGAAAAATCACACAAAACCCTTTCATGCCTGACGATGTAAGAGATTGGGATAAAAGGGCAGAGGATATATTGAATATACAATCCTATGCTTTGGCAAGAAGGATAGAACATACCCATGCAAAAAAATGTGTTATCGGTGTGTCGGGCGGACTGGACAGCACTCTTGCAATGCTTGTTACAGTACGTGCAATGGATATTCTTAACAGACCAAGGACAGATATTCTTGCAATAACTATGCCTTGCTTTGGAACAACAAGCAGAACTAAATCCAACTCACAGCTGTTGTGTGAACAACTGGGTGTGGATTTTAAAGAAATTAATATTACCAAGGCGGTTAATCAGCATTTTGAAGATATTGGTCAGGACAAAAATAACCTTGATGTTACCTTTGAAAATTCTCAGGCGAGGGAACGTACTCAGGTGCTTATGGATTATGCAAATAAGGTAAATGGTATAGTTATAGGTACAGGTGATTTGTCGGAGCTCGCTTTGGGCTGGGCAACATATAATGGTGACCATATGTCTATGTATGGTGTTAACGCTTCCGTTCCCAAAACAATGGTGAGATTTCTTGTAAATTATGAAATGTTAAATTCTGCCGAAGAACTTGCTAAGGTATTGGGGGATATATTGGATACCCCTGTTTCTCCTGAACTTTTGCCTGTTAATGAAAAAGGTGAAATGGTTCAAAAAACAGAGGACCTTGTTGGACCTTACGAACTTCACGATTTCTTCCTGTATTATATGGTTAAAAACGGCTTTTCTCCAAAGAAAATTTATAGACTGGCAAGAAAGGCGTTTGGCGGAGAATATTCTGATGAAACCATAAAGCATTGGCTTAAAACTTTTGTAAGGAGATTTTTTACACAACAGTTTAAAAGGTCATGTATTCCTGACGGGCCAAAGGTTAGCGTTGTATCCCTTTCACCAAGAGGCGACTGGAGAATGCCTACCGATGCGTCATCACAAATATGGTTAAATGAAATTGATAACCTTTAAAATTTTTATATATGCAAAATGAGAAAAAGCAGGATAGTATATCCTGCTTTTATTCATTTTATTTTTTAATTATACTTTTTACAACAAATCCTCAAATGAGTATATATACTTGTCCGAGGCTTTTTTTACTTCCTCCGTCATATCCTTCCACTCATCATCATATATACCGCAAGCGGTTGCACCGGCTTTTTTTGCAGCCTCTAAAACATAAATACTGTCATCAACAACCATAATGTCGTCAACATTTAATCCCATTTTGTTTGCAACAACTTCAAAGATTTCAGGTTGATTTTTAGTCATACCAAGATTTTCGCTGGCAAGTGCAAATTCCAGATATTCCATTACACCCTTGCTTTTTATACACGCGTCTATCATTTTTTGAGTTGATGCGGAAAGAACACACATTTTTATTCCTTCAGCACTCATTTTTTTAATATATTCCATTGCATAGGGCTTAAGAGTAATATTGTTGATGTATTCATAAGTCATAAATTCCTGTATTTCATCATATATTTCCTGTGAGGATTTTTCATGACCAAGGTTGTGAATATATTCCGACCCTTTTCTTATACCCAGCGGGGTCAATATCTCTACCAAATCATCAGGGTAATGTTTGCAACGCCCTTTAATTATATATTCGTAGCATTTATTCCAAAATGGCATTGAGCTTACCAAAGTGCCATCCATATCGAAAACTATTCCTTTCATAAGTAACCTCCTTGTTTTCAACATAAATATTATAATAGCCTTTTGCTGGAATGTCAATCTGTAATAGGGCCGAAAATGACAGAGGAAGAGGAGGATATATTCTAAAAGAGCTGTGGCAATATGCCACAGCTCTTTTATCGTATAGGATTTTTATTAAAGAGAATATTTATTTGAATAGTCATCAAACAACTGATTAAATTCTGTGTTATTTGAATTTTTAATCGTGTTAAGATATTTGTGTGTATCAAAACCGCCGTGATCAATTTCTATCATTGCAACGGCAACATTAGAGCAATGGTCGGAAATTCTTTCATAGTTTGTAAGTACATCTGAAAGGATAAAGCCCATTTCTATTGTACATTCACCACGTTGTAATCTTTCAATGTGCTTTGATTTTATTTCCGCTGTAATGTCGTCAATTACCTGTTCTAACGGCTCTACTCTTGCGGCTAATGAAATGTCATTATTTATATAAGCATTAGTAGTAATATCGACAATTTCCTCTGAGGCACGTCTTAATACCAACAAATCTGCCTTTGCTTCCTGAGTGAATGAAAGTCCTTTTGTATTAAGCTCCTTTGCAGCCTTTAAAAGGTTAAGCGCATGGTCACCAAGACGTTCAAAATCACCAATGGTATGAAGCATTGTAAACTTGGAACGGCTATCCTCATCAGACAGCCCCTTGCTTGATATAGCAATAAGGTAATTGCCAAGCTTGTCTTCATAAAGGTCCAGTGCATTTTCATCTTCAAACATCTTTTCTTCAACATCTTTATCGTAATTATCAAACAAGCTGAATCCACGGTGAACAATATCTGCTGCTACCTGTGCCATTTTATAGGTGATGTTTTTACATTCTGCAATAGCAACAGATGGGGTAGCCAAAAGACGAGAGTCCAAAAATTCCGTATTCCTTGAAGGTTCGTTTTCATCTGTTTTGATAATAAAGTTTGCAAGCTTTTCAAGTTGTTTTGTAAAGAATATCAATATACCTGATGTAGTTAAATTAAATATAGAATGAACAGTAGCTATTCCAACAGGGTCTATTGGTTTATCAACAAATGCAAAATCAACTAAAGCATTTATTGAATAAAAAGCCGCCATCCATATTAATGTACCAATTAAGTTAAAGCTTACATGAACAACTGAAACTTTACGTGCATTTTTACTAACGCCAATACTTGATATAAGCGCAGTAACACATGTTCCTATATTTTGTCCCATAATAATTGGTAATGCAACTGAAAATTTAACAGCACCTGTCATGGAAAGCGCCTGCAAAATACCAACAGATGCAGAGGATGATTGAATAATACCTGTAAGCATAGCACCTGCCATAATACCAAATAACGGATTTTCAAACATTAAAAGAATGTTTGTAAATTCAGGCATATCCTTTAACGGCTCAACAGCACCGCTCATAAGCTCCATACCAAACATAAGTACGGCAAAGCCTATCATAATAGAACCAATATCCTTTTTTTTGGTGCTCTTTGACATCATAATCAGGATAATACCCACCAATGCAAAAACCAAAGAAAAGTTAGCAGGCTTTAAAAGTTCAACAAATATATTGTCGCCTTCAATTCCTATCATACTAAGAAGCCACGCAGTAACAGTTGTACCAATGTTGGCACCCATTATAATGCCTATGGTATGTCCAAAGTGCATTATGCCCGAGTTAACCAAGCCCACCAATATTACAGTAACCGCTGATGATGATTGTATTGTAGCTGTTACAACTATACCCAAAAGCAACGCTTTAATGCGGTTTGATGTCATTTTCTGCAAAATAGTTTCCAGCTTACCGCCTGCTATTTTTTCAAGTCCCTCTGACATTACGTTCATACCATAAAGGAAAAAGGCAAGTCCGCCAAAAAGCGTGATTATTGAAAAAATATCCATTTTTTATCCTCCGTAAATTTTATTTTTCGCACAATCTGCAATTATATAATAACAAATAATTGTTAAATGTTCTATCGGACTTATGTTAAATCTATGTTAAGTTTATCAGTAAAGCGTATTTTTACTGAGGTACCGGAATTAAGCTCGCTCATAATACTTATCTCTCCACCGTGGAAGGATACCCCGTGCTTAACAATGGAAAGACCAAGACCTGTGCCACCCATTTTTCTTGAATGGCTTTTATCTACACGGTAAAAACGTTCAAAAACCCTGTCCAGTTCATCCTTTGCAATACCAATTCCCGTATCAGTTACAGTATATTCCACAATACCGTCAACCTTTTGAATACCAATCATTACAAGTCCGTTTTCTTTATTGTATTTTATTGCGTTGTCGCATAGATTGTGAATAATTTCATCAATAACAGCTTCCACACCTGTAATTTTTTCGTGAGTTCCATGTATTTCAAAGTTAATCCCACGTTTTTTGGCAATAGATTCAAGACGAGACACCACATTTTCAGATAAAGCATAAAGGTCTATTTCCTTTTTGTCCTGATATATTTCCTTTTCCTCAAGCTTTGACAGGTCTATTATATCCATAACCAATGTGATAAGTCTTTGTGCCTCATCATATATTATCCCTGAAAAATGCCTTATATCCTCGGGCCTTGCAACTCCGTCACGCATAATTTCCGCATAACCCGATATGGATGTAAGTGGTGTTTTTAATTCGTGAGATACATTTGCAGTAAATTCTCTTCTCAATTTATTTTGCTTTTCGTACTCTGCTTTAAGCTCGTCCATTTGTTGCTTGATTTGTTTGTTCTGGGTATTTATTCTATCTACAAGAGGACGGATTTCGTTATAAACATCTTTGTTATCAGGATTTTCAATATTGATTTCATTTATGGGTTTTATGACACTTTTGGAAATTCCGGATGCCATAATAAACGACAGAATGACGGCAATAATTAATACCGTCAAAATGTGATACCTGATTCCTATAAATACTGAAACAGGTGATATTTGACAATATGATGCAAAAAAATTATACATTGCATATACTATTACAACCAGAAATATTAAAAAAATCGTTATTGAACCAATAATAACATTGCCGAATATCTTATTCCTCATACTGTTATCCTCCGATTTTATAGCCTATACCACGGATTGTTTTGATATAATCCCCTGCATCCCCAAGCTTTTGTCTGAGGGTACGTATATGCACATCAACAGTACGGCTTTCACCATCAAAGGAATACCCCCATATTTCGTTTAAAAGGGTATCTCTTGTAAGTATAATTTCACCGCTTTTTAAAAGCATACATAAAATTTCAAATTCCTTTAGTGTCAGAGCAACAGGCACGTTATTTACAGTTACAATATGTTTTTCGGGACAAACATACAAATTGCCAATGGTATAATCCTTTTTTGCTTCTGTTGCATCTGCACGACGTAGCAGTGCCTTTATACGGGCGATAAGCTCCATCATACCAAAGGGCTTTGAAACATAGTCATCTGCACCTGAATCCAACCCTACTACCTTGTCATATTCGCTGTCTTTGGCAGTAATCAGCATAATAGGAATTTTTTTTGTATCCTTTAAATTACGTAGTTTTTTCAAAATTGAAATACCATCCTCTTCAGGAAGCATTATATCCAAAAGCACCATTGACGGAGCTTTTGATTCCACTGCCTTCCAAAATTGTGACGGCAAGCCAAAACCCTCTGCCTTTAAGCCGGAATTGTTAAGGGTGTACACCACCAATTCGCGTATGTTGTTGTCATCCTCTACAAAGTAAATCATATAAGCCTCCGTATTTCCTAGCTGTAATTATTTAAGAAAATCTCCGTTACGCATATCGTAATAAAAAACCTGTCCGTCTGATGTTGCTATTTCA
>JAZSKK010000076.1:0-1979 GCA_045534795.1 Clostridia bacterium
CGTTCCAGAGGATGTTGCAGAATCTATATTCAATGAAATGGCGGATTTTGAAAAGTATGCCTTTAATAAATCACATGCTGCGGCTTATGCAGTAGTTGCTTATCAGGCTGCATATCTTAAAACCTTCTATAAGGTAGAGTTTATGGCTGCACTTATGTCATCACAGATGAATAATACATCTAAGCTTAACGAATACATATTGCAATTACCTAAAATGGGCATAAAGCTCTTGCCTGTTGATGTTAATGAAAGCTATGCAGACTTTACACCTGTTGAAAATAATATAAGATACGGTATGGCTGCAATTAAGAATGTGGGAAGAAATTTTGTGGCAAATATTATTAAAAACCGTGGAGATGGATATACTACATTAAGACATTTTTGTTTAAAAAACAGTGATGACGGTATTAACAAAAGGGCATTGGAATATCTGATTAAGGCTGGTGCTTTTGACAGGGTAGGAAAGGGCTTTCGCTCACAGTATCTTGCATGCTATGAACAAGTTGTGGATGAAACCTCATCCTCTGCACGATATAATTTTTCAGGGCAGGTAAGCTTTTTGGGAGAAGAGGATATTGTTGAAGATGATTTGCCGAATGTAAATGCTTTTTCAAAGGAATACACTCTTCGCATCGAAAAGGAGGCAATGGGCATATATCTTTCAGGCCACCCTTTGGATGAATATTTTGAAGCTATTGAAAAATATTCTACGACTACAGTTGCTGATATAATTAATTCATTTGACGGTAGCGGAACAGGCAGTGTCAGGGATGGGCAGGAGGTAAAAATAGGAGGGCTTATTACATCCTTTAAAACAAAGTTTACAAAGAACAATTCCAGAATGGTCTTTGTAGAGTTTGAAGATTTGACAGGAAGTATTGAACTTGTTGTCTTTCCTGCAGCATTCAATACCTGCGAAAAGCTAATATTCGAAGGTGCGAAGATATGTGTAAGCGGTAAGGTTGACGGAGACGAGGAAAGTACACCTAAAATACTGGTTTCTTCTATCAAAGAGCTTAAAATACCATCTGATAAAAAAGCATATATAAAAATACCTTCAGGTAAGGAAGATAAGCTTGATATGATAAAGGAATTACTGAAAATATATTCCGGTGATGTTCCTGTATATTTATATGTTGAGGCGGAAAACAAATATTATCAGGCGGATAAAAATTTGTGGATAGAACCTACACAGGCTTTGGAAAATCACCTTAAACGTAATCTTGGTGATGATTGCCAGCTTATAGTTAAATAGACTGTTGTTTGTTTAATAATGGTAAAATGACTATTGATTTTTATCTTTTTTTGTTGTAAAATGGAAATGATGTTTAAATATGGTCATTGACCGTATAATAAGAGATTGGGTTATTTTATAATGCCCTGTCCGACAAATATTTTGGAGGTAATATGTGGACTGTTGTTTATACAGCACAAGACAGACAAATGTCTGACAATTTGTGTAACGCTTTGCGTAGTAAACACATTTTGGTTAAAATAATCGGTGCTGCAAGTGAAAATAAGTTTGATATTCTTGTTCCTTCCACGGAAGTAGAACAAGCTCATGGTGTTTTGATTGATATGACATTTTAATTTGGTTGGAGGTTTTTAATATGTCAAAGGTGCATTGTATAGGGGTATTGACAAGCGGCGGCGACGCACCTGGTATGAATGCTGCTATCCGTGCAGTTGTCCGTGCTGCAAAATTTTACGGTATCCGTGTAATGGGTATAAAAAACGGATATGAAGGCTTGTTGCATGGTGATATTTTTGAAATGGATGCACGTTATGTTTCTGATACTATGCAGCGTGGCGGTACAATACTTAAAACGGCAAGAAGTAAAGAGTTTAAGGAAATAGAGGGCGTACGCCGTGGTATAAATGAAGCAAGATATTTTGGTATCGACGGTATGGTAGTTGTCGGTGGCGACGGCTCATTACGTGGAAGTCGGATCGTAGCCATGTCGTTCTGTGGGCCAAGG
>JAZSKK010000238.1:0-2107 GCA_045534795.1 Clostridia bacterium
ATTAATATTGATACAGAAAAGGCTCAGAAATGGATTAAGAATGGTGCTCAGCCAACAGATATCGTTAAGAAACTTCTTAGAGAAAGCGGTATGTAATTGAAATTGGTCTGTAAATAGGCTCTATATAACCTTGCTTATTCCATAGAGCCTATTAAAATGCCGATTGCAAGGCGGCGGAAAGGCTGATTTAAAATGAAAGAATTATTAGAAACAATTGCTAAATCATTAGTGGACAACCCTGATGCAGTTACAGTTAATGTTGTAGAAAAGGAAGACATTATTGTTTTGGAATTGCATGTTGGTGAAGGTGATATGGGTAAGGTTATAGGCCGTCAGGGCAGGATTGCAAAGGCCATAAGAACTGTTATTCGCAGTGCAACCTCGCAGTCACCTAAAAAGGTTGTTGTTGATATATTATAATAAGATTAGGGTGGGAATTTCCTCACCCTTTTGCTGCTTATTTTGGTATTTTAAGGAGGAAAGCTTTTATGCCATTTATTGAAATTGGAAAAATTGTTAATACTCATGGTCTTAAAGGACATGTAAAGGTTGAGCCATGGTGTGACGGCATAGAGACTTTTGAATATCTTAAAAGGGTTTTTATAAATAAAACAGAGTTTAATATCGAAAGTGTAAAGCCCCAGAAAAACTTCTTTTTACTTAAACTTGCAGAATTAAATAAGGTTGAAGAAGCGGAGCTTTTAAAAGGTAAAATAATCAATGCAGAAGAGGATGAAATGCTTCCTTTGCCTGAGGGTGTTTACTATATTAAGGATATTATTGGGCTTTCGGTATATGAAGGTGAAGAATTTATAGGAAAAATTACAGATTGGATTGAAACAGGCTCAAATAACGTTTATGTAATTAAGCGTCCTAAGGGTAAGGATGTTCTGATTCCTGCGATTGATTCTGTAATTAAAGAAGTTGATATAGAAAACAAGAGGATGTCTGTAAATATGTTAGAGGGGCTGATGGAAGATGACAATTGATATTCTTACATTGTTTCCCGAAATGATGGAAACTGTCCTGGACGAAAGTATTATCAGCAGGGCAAGAAAAGCAGGCATTATTAACATAAATTGTACTAATATACGTGATTTTGCGGAAAATAAGCATAATCGCGTCGATGACTACCCTTATGGTGGCGGAAACGGTATGGTTATGCAGCCAGGTCCGATATACAGGGCATATAAATCAATAGCTGATAAATATGATAAAAAACCATACGTTATTTATATGTCTCCGCAGGGCAGGGTTTTTAATCAGCAAATCGCAAAGGAATATCTGAATATAGAGCATATTATAATTTTGTGCGGACACTATGAAGGTGTGGACGAAAGAATAATAGAAGAAATTGTGGATGAGGAAATATCTGTTGGAGATTATGTACTTACAGGCGGTGAATTACCTGCACTTGTGGTATGTGATTGTATCAGTCGTATGGTACCCGGTGTACTTTCCAATGAGGAATGTTTTTCTGAAGAGTCACATTTCAATGGTAAGCTTGAGTATCCTCAATATACCAGACCGCCCGTTTTTATGGGGCGTGAGGTACCTGAGGTATTGTTAAGCGGACATCACGCCAATATTGAAAAATGGCGTCATGAACAATCTTTGCAAAGGACAATGCAGAAGCGTCCTGATATGCTAAAAGGTGATGTTGATGAGTAAAATAGGTATTTTTGGAGGTTCCTTTAACCCAATACACAACGGACATATATATGTTGCTGAAAACGTAAAAAAAATTCTTGATTTAGATAGGATTATTTTTATTCCTACCGGTATTGCACCCCATAAGGATAACAGTGATTTTGCTTCTAAAGAGCATAGATACAATATGGTTAAATTAGCCGTTGAAGGCAAATTTGATATTTCCGATATTGAGGTTAAAACCGATAATGTATGTTATACTGTGGATACAATGTCCAAAATAAAGAAACTGTATAAAAATGATGATTTGTATTATATTATAGGTGCTGATTCATTAGTTGATTTTATGTCGTGGAAAGAGCCTTTAAAGCTTTTTGAAATGCTTCATATTGCAGTAGTTGACCGTGATTATAAGGATATTGAAAAATATGCTGAAGAATATCGAAAAAAATATGAT
>JAZSKK010000154.1:0-3604 GCA_045534795.1 Clostridia bacterium
TAAGCTCGTTTCCAAACACAAAGCGTCTGCCAGGTTTAGCACGCTTTCCGGGACGTACTATGACCTCCCACACGTCCTTTTCCTTTCTGCTTAAAAGCAAAAATTCCATTGGTGAGCCTGTATCCTCACGCACACCCAAAAGTCGTGCAGGCAAAACCCTGCTGTCGTTAAGCACAAGGCAGTCGCCCTTGTTAAGATAATTTATGATATTATAAAAAATTTCGTGCTTTACTTCACCTGTTTCCTTATTAAGCATCAATAGCTTTGACGAATCTCTCTTTTTAAGAGGTGTCTGTGCAATATATTCTTCAGGTAAGTCGTAATAATAATCCTTTAAATCCAATCCAATTCAATTCCTTTATAATAATGTTTTAAAATTTCATCAAATGCAAATCCTGCCTCTGCCATACCGTTTGCACCATTCTGACTAAGTCCCACAAGGTGTCCGTAGCCTCTGCCGCTGAACAAAAAGCCTGTAACAGGCCCTGTAGCCTTACATGTATAATTCCTTACAGTATTGCCCTGTAATATTACATTATCAAGGTTTAACTTTGAAGTGCCCTTTGATGACAGCACGGTAACATTGTCTGATATTTCACTACCATCATAGGCATAAATACGCTCTGTTTTTACGGTATCGGAAACAGGTGTTACAGTAAATGCCTGGCTTAATGTCACACTGCCGAATGCAAGACGGCAGTTTTCCCTTGTAAAGGTTTTTTCACCATTAGTACCTGTAACAACAAGTTTAGTAGCTGTTCCGTGGTCTGTAGCTTCCGTAACCTGAATATTGGTTATTGTGCCAAGGTTATAATCCTTATTATTCATAATCTCCGTAGCTTTTTCAACAGTAATTTCCTTTTCCCACGTGCTACCATAAACAGACTTGCTTTCATAAGCATCTTCAACTGCCTGAAGGTACGGAATATCACTTCCCCACACATATTTTACACTTTCTGTCCATCCGCCGCTTGTTGCTGAATACACAGCCTCAATCAGTTTACCGTCATACATCATAACCACACCCTTTGTTTCCTGTGCGGCACGGGTAGTCTTTTCACATTCAACGGATACACCTTTGTATGCCTGGCAGTCTGTACCTGAACACATATCAAAGCCGTATGAACTATGCTTGTCCATAAACCTTAAAGCATAGGTTCTTGCACATACCGCCTGTGCCTTTAATGCCTCAAGCTCAAAGGATGAGGACATTTCAACCGCAACAACAGACGCTATATAATCCTCAAGGTCAACGTGATTGATTACTGTAAGCAACCCGTTGGAATCCTTTTTTAAAACAATGCTTCCCCTGTACTTTGTACCATCCACGGAAACAATACCGTCGGAGCCGTACTGAACAGTATCCACAACATCACCTGAATTAACCGTAAAAGTACCCTCATCACAGGAAATTGTAACCGACGACTTTGCATTACTACCATAAAACAGGCCTACATTTATGTAAAAGGTATCGTTATCTATATCTTCACCATCTGCCGTAACGATTGCAGAAAATGGTAAAATCAACAATAAGATTATTGTAAAACAAAGTAATTTTTTCACAAAATACCTCCTCTTTTACTATATTATATATATTCTAACACAAAATTGTCAAAAAATCCATTACATTTTTGTGTCAAATGAAGAGGAAAAACATTTGACACTTTATTACAATAATGATATTATAATAGTATATAATTACGGATATTTTGGAGGTTATTTAAAATGAAAAATTATAATGTAGTTATTGTTGGTGCAACAGGTATGGTTGGTCAGCGTTTTATAACATTGCTTGAAAACCACCCTTGGTTTAACATTGTAGGGCTTGCAGCTTCCGGCAGAAGTGCAGGCAAAACATATAAGGAAGCTATAGGTCCACGTTGGGCTATGGATACAGAGATGCCTGCAAAGGTTGCAAATATGGTAGTTATGAATGCAGAAGACGATAAGGAAAAGATTGCCCAGATGGCTGACTTCATCTTCTGTGCAGTAAATATGAATAAAGATGAAATAAAAGCTCTTGAAGAGGAATATGCTAAATTGGAATGCCCTGTTGTTTCCATCAACTCTGCACATCGTCATACTCCTGACGTACCAATGATTATTCCTGAAATTAATCCTGAACATGCTGAAGTTATTCACGCTCAAAGAAAAAGATTGGGTACAAAAAGAGGTTTTATTGCAGTCAAGTCAAATTGCTCAATCCAAAGCTATGTTCCTGCATTACATCCGCTAAAAGAAAAATTTGGCATAAAGGAAGTTATTGCTTGTACATATCAGGCTATATCAGGTGCAGGTAAGACTTTTGAAACATGGCCTGAAATGGTAGATAACCTTATCCCATATATTGGCGGTGAAGAAGAAAAGAGTGAACTTGAACCTTTGAAGGTTTGGGGTAAAGTAGAGGGTGACAAAATTGTTGATACAACATCACCTGTTATTACAACACAGTGCTTGCGTGTGCCTGTATCTAATGGTCATACTGCTGCTGTATTTGTAAAATTTGACAAAAAACCAACTATTGTTGAAATTAAGGAAATATGGGCAAACTATGAGGGCGAACCACAAAAGCTTGGTCTTCCTTCTGCTCCTGAAAAGTTCCTTACATACTTTGAGGAAGATGACCGTCCACAGGCTAAAACAGACCGTATGCTATATAACGGTATGGGCGTTTCAGTAGGTCGTTTAAGAGAAGACAAAGTTTATGATGTAAAGTTTGTAAGCTTGTCACACAATACACTTCGCGGTGCTGCAGGTGGTGCTGTTGAAATGGCAGAGCTTTTGGCGGCAAAGGGTTATTTTGATAAATAAAATCAATATTTAAGGGGGTTTTCTTATGAAAAAAACGGTTTTCACCGGCTCCGGTGTTGCTTTAGTTACTCCTGTACGAAACGGAAAAGTTGATTTTGATAAATTAGGTGAATTGTTGGATTTTCACGTTGCAAACAATACGGATTCTATAATCCTTTGTGGTACAACAGGTGAAGCTCCTACTCTTCCTGATGATGAACATCTTAAAATTTTTGACTATTCGATTGACAGAGTTGGCGGTAAGATACCTCTTATAGGCGGTACAGGTTCAAACTATACTGACCACGCAATAGAATTTTCAAAATATGCTCAAAAAGCAGGTCTTGATGGCGTACTGTGTGTAACCCCGTATTATAACAAAACTACACAAAATGGCCTTGTTACACACTATAACGCTATTGCCAATGCCATAGATATTCCCGTAATACTATACAATGTTCCATCGCGAACAGGTGTGGGCTTGTCACTTGAGGCATTGGATGAGCTTTCAAAGACAGAAAATATTGTAGCAATTAAGGAAGCAAGCGGTAATGTCGCTTTTGCTGCAAAAATTGCAGCAAACATAGATATGCAGATATATTCCGGAAATGATGATATGATAGTACCTATGCTTTCTATTGGCGGCATTGGTGTAATATCAGTTGTTGCAAATATTATTCCACGTCAGGTACACGATATGTGTCAGCTATATTTTGACGGCAAGGTTAAGGAAGCCGCAAAAATGCAGCTTGATATGATGGATTTGGTTGACAAAATGTTTATAGAGGTTAACCCTATCCCTGTTAAAAACGCC
>JAZSKK010000135.1:0-1666 GCA_045534795.1 Clostridia bacterium
GCTTTCATCAGGATATAACTCATAATTATAATCCAAATTTTTTAATTTAAAAAGCTCGGTATGTATTACCTTTGACAAACTATGTCCCAAAGGGTTACCTGTTAATCCATAATTCAAGAAAATCACTCCAAAGTTTTATGAATACCTAAAATTTTAAAATCATCAAACATATAACGTATTTTAGAAAAATATTCAATAACATCAAATTCAGGCACATCTATATCCACATAAAAAATATACTTCCATTCATCATCATCTGACGGTCTTGATTCAATTTTGCTCATATTAATATCATTGTTGGCAAAATTGTTCAAAACCCTTGAAAGAGTACCTGCCTGATGAGGGATGGTAAATGCTATACTCACCTTGTCTGCATTGTTGACTTTAATTGGTTTTTTATGTATAAATATAAATTTAGTCTTATTATTTTTAATATTTGCAATATCCTCATCAAAAATTAAAAGCCCCATTTTTTTTGCTGCCATATGGCTACATATAGCCGCCACTGTTTTGTCATTATTTTCAAAAACCATTTTCGCAGCAACAGCCGTATTAATAACATCTTTTTTTGCAAAGCCGTTAGAATCAATATATTTACTGCATTGTCCCAATGCCTGAGGATGTGAAACAACTGTTGAAACATCACCTAAACAACCTACGCCTGCAATACAATGTCTTACGGATAAATCAACATTATGTGTAATAGTAACGTCATATTTATTAAGTAAATCAAAAACATCACTTACACTGCCCTGACACAAATTTTCCAAAGGTAATATACCAATATCACAAGTTCCATTGGAAACATTTTCAAAAACATCTTTAAAGGTTTCAACGCTGAATATCTTTTTATCACTAAAATATTTTTCAGCTACTTCGTGGGAATACGAACCAACTATCCCCTGATGACATACTCTATCAACGCTTTTGAAGAAATTGTCATTATCAACATTTTCAAAATCTTTTTTATATGTTAAAGATGATAAATTTTTATCCTGATAATTACAGCTTATTTCAATAACACTTTTAAAAAATTCCTTGGTTTCATCCAAATATTTTTCAGTACCAATTAATTTTGATTTAATAATGTCTGCCTCTCTGGACTTGTTTTTTACAGGAGTATTGGTAGCTGCTTTATATTCCCTTACCTGCTCAACACAATCCATACGTTGTAAAAACAACCTTTTTAATTCTTTATCTACTTTGTCTATATCAAGTCTTATATCACTTAAATTCTTCATATTACATCACCATATCCATAATTCCTATTGCCATAACACATTCAACAACAGGTACAGCACGAATAACTATACATGGGTCATGCCTGCCCTGAATCTGCAAATCACAGTTTGTAAGATTATGCAAATCAACACTTTGTTGTGTTTTAAAAATAGATGGCGTAGGCTTAAAAGTAACCTTAACATCTATTGGATTACCATTTGTAATACCGCCTGTAATACCACCATTGTTATTTGATGTAATTACAACATTTCCATTATCTATTCTGTATTGGTCATTTACCTTGCTGCCGATAGAATTCGAGTAATCTTCACCTAATCCAAATTCAACTGATTTAACAGCAGGAATGCCGTATAGCATCTGTGAAAGTCTTCCCTCTATTCCATCAAATAACGGTCCGCCTATTCCAAGTCGGATCGTAGCCATG